>NZ_JBINJD010000141.1:0-12882 GCF_043951915.1 Alienimonas sp. DA493
GGCGTGACGCGACCGAGTGCTCAGAAGCCTTCCAGCACCTCGCCGCCGGCGATCGTGCCGGCGCCGGCGAAGGTGTCCTCGTCGATCGATTCGGTGACGAACCGGACGCTGCCGTCGCCCAGCAGGACGTTCGCCCCGCCGGGGTGGTGGCTGGAGAGGTCCTCGGGGTGCTCGCCGGCGTTGGGGGAGTGGTCCGTCAGAGCCAGCACCCGGGCGAGCGCCTCTTCGCCGCCGGGCACCACGCCGGCCCAGCAGGAGGGGAAGATCTCCAGTTGCGGGCCGGTCGGGCGGTAGGCCTGCGTGACCCGCTCGCCGACCGCGACGGTCTGGGTGGTCCCGTCGCGGAGGTCGCGGAAGCGGGTGGCGCTGTTCTGATAGAACATGCCGTCGCCCTTCCGCTGGACGTTCTCGGCCCAGTCCTCCATGTCGTGCAAATCGGTGTAGCCGCCGAAGATCGCCGCGTAGTTGGAGGAGCCCAGCACGACGTGCTCCTCGCCGTGGTCGTGGTCCTCTTCTTCCTCGTCGTGGTGGCCGTGCCCCCCGAGCGCCAGCTCGAAGGTCTCCGGACCGTCGTCGGAGGGGCAGCGGAACATCGCCAGCGGGTGGGCGATCAGTTCGAGGTTGCTGCCCTCGCCGACGGCGTGTTCGTGGTCGTCGTGGTCGTGATCCTCGTGCTCCTCGTCGTCGATCAGCAGATGCTCGAAATCGAGCGACCGGTGCAGCGGTTCCTGGTCGAGTTCCGGCAGCAGGAACGCGGCCCAGCCGAAGCCGTTGTTGCCGTCCAGGTGGTGCCGGCCGGCGGCGTCCACGGCGAGGAAGCCCGGCGGGAAGGCGTTCGCCCGGCTGTGGTAGTTGTGCAGGGCGAGGCCGATCTGCTTGAGGTTGTTGGTGCACTGGGCCCGGCGGGCGGCCTCGCGGGCCTGCTGCACCGCGGGCAAGAGCAGGCTGACCAGGATCGCAATGATCGCGATCACGACGAGCAGTTCGATGAGCGTGAAGCCCCGCCGCGTCGGGCGGGGGAACGTGGGACGAATCATGGGTGGAAGAGAAGCTCCGCCGGGCGGGAGCGGGGCGCGCGCTCCGATCGGAGCGGGAACGCCGCCGCACGCACGCCGCCGGGCAGCGGGGAACGCGGGAACCGGCGCGCGACGGCGCCGGAGAGAGGGGAGGGGCGGGTCGCGTCAGACCCGTGGCGGTCCCCGCGCGTGCTTCGTCCGCAGAAAGACGGCCCGACGGTCCGGCGCCGCGGGGGCGGTCGGCGTCGGCCGGGCGGCGCCGAGGTCGCACACGGCCGGCGCCGTCACCGGCGTCGCGGGCGTGGCGAGCAGCTCGCAGACCGGGCAGAAGTGACGCCCGTCGTACGGGGCCTCGAAAGCCGGCGCGGTGCACGTCGCCGGCTGCTCCTCACGTTCCTGCCCCACGGGTTCGTGCCCGTGGTGTTCGTGCCCGTGGTGTTCGTGCCCGTGGTGTTCGTGCCCGGCGTGAGCGTGGCCGTGCCCGCAGCAGCCCGCCGCCTCCGTCGGGGCGTGATGGTGGTGGGCGTGGTCGTGTCCCGCGTGGTCGTGGTGGTGCCAGGCCGGGGCGGTAACGACGACGATCAGGTACGCTGCCAGCGCCCCCAGCGAGGTGACGCCGCGACGGCCGCCCCCGCGGAGGGCGTGCCGACTCCAGCCGAAGCGCAGGCCGCGGGCGAACCGGCGGGAGCCGGAACGGGCGGCGGCGGCGGTGCGGACCGGGGACACGGGGGGAAGTTTACCGTCGAGATCGGACGGAGCGGGGGCGGAGCGTCAGATTCTCGTACGTCGTAGGGCCGCGGCGTGTGGGATTCAATCTGAAACGCTCGCCGGCCGATGCCCTCGTTCGCCGCCGGACGGAACCGGCTCCCCCACCGCCACGGATGCGCCCCCGCATGACGGCTCCCCCCGAGTTCGCCCCCGACGCCCCCGCCACGGTCCCGTTCCGGCCGCCGCACGCAGCCCGGGCGGCGGGCGGGCCGCGGATTCTGGCGTTGATGAACCAGAAGGGCGGCGTCGGCAAAACGACCACCGCCGTGAACCTCGCCGCCGGCCTCGCCGAGGAGGGCGCCCGGGTGCTCCTGGTGGACCTCGACCCGCAGGGCCACGCCAGCCTGCACATGGGGCTGGAACCGGTCGGCAGCGAACCGACGGTCTACGACGTGTTCCGCGGCGATCTGGCGGTGGAGCGCTGCGTGCGTCCCGTCGACCGCACCCTGCACGTGCTCCCGGCGAACCTGGACCTCGCCGCCGCGGAGCTGGAACTGGTCGACGCTCCGAACCGGGAGACGGTCCTCCGCACCGCCCTCACCCGGCACAGCAATCAGGCGACCGCCGACGGCCTGGGGTACGACTTCATCCTGTTCGACTGCCCGCCGAGCCTCGGCGTGCTGACGATCAACGCCCTCGTCGCCGCGACCGAGGTGATCATCCCCCTCCAGCCGCACTTCTTCGCGCTGCAGGGCCTCTCGAAGCTGTTCCAGACCACGGCGCTGGTCGCTCGCCGGCTGAACCGCGGGCTGACCGTCTCCGGCGTGGCCCTCTGCCTGTACGAACGCGGCACCCGGCTGGCGGCGGACGTCTGCGAGGACCTGACGGCGTTCCTGGAGGAAGCCGATCCCAGCGCCCCCTGGGCGAACACGCAGATTTTCAGCACCCGCATCCGCCGGAACATCAAGCTGGCGGAGGCCCCCAGCTTCGGCCAGCCGATCTTCAAGTACGCCCGCGCCTGCCCCGGCGCCAAGGACTACGCCGCCCTCACCCGTGAGGTGCTGGCGATGAGCGGCGAGGCGGCGCTGCGGGCCGCTGCATAGCGGCAGGCGAGCGGTGGGCGTCAGCCCTCCGTGTGTTCGCAAGCGCCCGATGACACGGAGGGCTCACGCCCGCCGCTCGCCGTCATTCCCCGCCCGGCGGCCGCGTCATCAGCGCGTCGACCGTATCGGCGGCGGGTTTGTGCTCGAACAGTACGGCGTAGACCTCGCGGCAGACGGGCATCCGTACGCCGCGCTCCTCGGCCAGCGGGAGCACGCTGCGGACGGTGTTCACCCCCTCGGCGACTTTCGGCTGGTCCTCGGTCACGGCGCTCGCCGGCTCGCCGCGGCCCAGTCGTTCGCCGACGGCCCGGTTGCGGCCGTGCTGCGACACGCAACTGGTGATGAGGTCGCCGATCCCCGCCAGCCCGGCGAACGTCTGCGGGTCCGCTCCGAAGGCGGCCCCGAACCGGGCGATCTCCGCGGCCCCGCGGGTGATCAGGGCGCTCTTCGAATTGTCGCCCAGCCCCAGCCCGTCGCAGATGCCGGCGGCGACGGCGATCACGTTCTTCAACGCCCCGGCCAGCTCCACGCCGACGAGGTCGTCGTTCGTGTAGACGCGGAAGCGATCGGAGTTCATCAACCGCTGCACGGCCTCGGCGTCGCCGGGGGTGTCGGAGGCGGCGACGACGCTGGCCGGCAGCCGCTTCGCCGCCTCCTCGGCGTGACACGGCCCGCCCAGCGCCGTGACGGGCCGGTCCCCCAGCGTTTCGCGGACGATCTCCGAGGGGCGGCGGAAGGAACCGAACTCGATCCCCTTGACCACGCTCAGCGCCGGCACGCCCGCCGGCAACTGGGGGGCGAGGTCGGTCAGGCAATCGCGGAGGTACTTTGTCGGCACCGCGATTAGCAGGCGATCCGCCCCGTCGGCGGCCCGGGCTGCGTCGGCGGTGACCTCGAGGGAGTCCGGCAGCCGCACGCCGGGCAGCAGGCGGCGGTTCTCCCCTTTCCGCCAGATCGCTTCCGCGTGCTCCGGCGTGCGGGCCCACAGCCGCACACGGTGGCCGTTCTCCGCGATCAGCTTCGCGCAGCAGGTCCCCATTGCTCCGGCGCCGATCACGGCGACGGTTTCGAGCGGGGACGGAGCGGGGGGGGCGGTCACGGCATTCTCCGGCTGCGAGCAGAGCGGCGGGGACGGAACGGTAGGCGATTCCCCGCCGCGGAGCCCGCCCGGCGCCCGCACGAACCGCGAAACCCGCGGGGGGCGCCCGGGATCCCGGGGGCGCGGAGGGATTTTCCGCCCGTCCGGCCGCCCGGCGGCGTGGGGCGGGGCAGGGTTGAACCGTCCGCCCGCCCCGCCCCGCACCCGTTCGGTTCGGCCCCATGTCCGCCCTGCTCCAAGCCGCGACCGCCGCCCCGCGGCCCGTCTTCCCCGCGGCCGCCCTCCCCCGCGACCGGCGCCGCGACGACGGCGGCGCCCACTCCGGGACGGAGCGCCGCCAGTTCGGCTCCTCCCACAACACCGGCCGCCCGGAGGTGGACGAACTCGCCGCCGCCGTCGACCGCTACAAGCTGGAGAACCGCCGCCGGTTCATCACCTACGCGGAGCTGTACGACGTGATGATTTCGCTGGGCTACGAACGGCCGTAGGCCGCAGGCCGTTCCCCAGAGCGGGACCCGATGCCTCGACGCGGCGGCGTCCTGCCGCCGTCCGTGAGCGGAGCGAGCGGGAGTTTGAGAACGGCCCTCGCGGACGCGTCGGGTTCGTGACGGTTCGGTCCCTCGGCTCCCGTTGACCGGGGCGGTGTGTGAAATCTACAACGCCGCCCCGCGAACGCTTCGCGGGCGAAGGACCGCGCGTTTCGAGAGCCACGGATGACCGCACCGGCCGCCCTGTTGCTCGCCGCGCTCGCTGCCGGACCGACCGCGTTCGCCGAGCCGTCGGCGCCCGGTCCCGTCGTGCCCGAGACGCTGACGGGCCTCGCCGCGACGCCGCCGGCGCCCCTCGTCGTCCCCCTCGCCCCGACCCCGCCGGCGGAGGCGCACCGCACGCCGGTTGTCCGCGGGCAATCGCCCGGCGCCTGGGGGCCCGCGGCGCCGGTTGGCCCCACCTACGGGGGGACGCCCGGCGGCGGGTACGGCTACGGGGGGACGCCCGGCGGCGGGTACGGCTACGGGGGGATGCCCGGCGGCGGGTACGGCTACGGGCAGCCGGTCGGTCCGTCGCCCTCCTTCGGCCCCACCACGCCGGTCGGGCCGGAGTACGCCCCGCCGCAGTTTCAGGAGACGTACGGCGTCAACGGGCCGCAGCCCTACGACTTCGCCCCGGAGTTCCGCTTCGACGCCGGCTACATCTTCCCCGCCGCGGCCGAGGGCCGGGCGGACGATCTGGCGGTGACGGAACTGGATTTTCAGTACGAAGCCGATTCGCCGGGGCCGTTCGGGGGCGTGTTCACCGTCGCCCCGGCGTACCGGCTGCGGTTGCTGGACGGGCCGTCGGCGAACGTGGCCGCCGGCCAGCCGCGACTGCCGGGGGCGCTGCACCGGCTGGGCAGCGACTTCTCCCTGATGACGCCGAAGTACGGCGGGCTCAGCGCGACGGTCGGCTTCTCCCCGACGATTAACAGCGACTTCGAAGACAGCCTCACCGAGGCCGCCCGCCAGTACGACGGCCGCGCGGCGCTGTTCTACGACGTCGCCCCGGACCTCACGCTGGTCGCGGGGGCGAAGTACTACGACCGCGTGGACGACCTGATCCTGCCGTGGGCCGGGTTCGTCTGGCGGCCCGGCGACCGCTGGGAGATCCGGGCGCTCTTCCCGGAGCCGCGGGTGGAGTACTTCTACGGCCCGGTCTGGGGGAAACCGATGTGGATCTACGCCGAGGGCCAGTTCACCCGGGAGTCGTGGCAGTTCTCGCCGGACGTGCCGGGGGGGCCGGCGATCGACGAGGTGCAGTTCGACGATCTGCGGCTGATCGTCGGCGCCCGCAAGGAGCAGGGCTGGGGCCGCACCTTCCTGGAGGCCGGCGTCGTCTTCGACCGGGAGGTGTCGTTCAAAAAGCAGCCGGACCAGAACTTCGAGGTGGGCGAATCGCTGATCCTCCGCGGCGGCGTGCGGTTCTGAGCCCCGGTGAACCGCTCTCTTCAGGAGAGCGGCTAACGATCGCGAATCCCGCTATGGTTCGAGCCCGTCCCGTTCCGCAGGAGTCGCCATGTCCACCGCCGCCGTGATCCTCGCCGCCGGGAAGGGCACCCGGATGAACAGCGAACTGCCCAAGGTCGCCCACGAGGCGGCCGGCAAACCGCTCGTCCGGCACGTGGTGGACGCCGCCCGGGCGGCCGGCTGCGACAAGCTGATCGTCGTCGTCGGCTACGGCGGCGACTTCGTGAAGGGCCTGCTGACGAACGAGCCCGGCGTGGAGTTCGCCATCCAGACCGAACAGAAGGGCACCGGCCACGCCGTGCTGATGGCGGAGCCGAACCTCCGCGACCACGCCGGCCCGGTACTGGTGCTCTACGGCGATATGCCGCTGGTGACGCCCTCCAGCCTGAAAGCCCTGCTGGACGCCCGGGAGAGCGCCGACGCGGCCTGCGTCGTCGGCTCCGCCGTCACGGAAAACAACAAAGGCCTCGGCCGGGTGATCCGGGACGCCGACGGGACCTTCCTCCGCATCGTGGAGGAGAAGGACGCGAACGACGAGGAGCGGGCCGTCACCGAAATCAATACCGGCTGCTACGCCTTCGCCGGCCCGGCGCTGCTCAGTTCGCTGGCCGAACTGTCGCCGAACAACGCCCAGGGCGAATACTACCTCACCGACTGCCCCGCCATTCTGAAGGCCCGCGGCGAAACCGTCACCGCCGAAGCCGCCCTCACGATCGAGGAAGCGCTGGGCGTCAACACCCCGGAGCAATTGGCCGAGGTCGAGCGGGTCCTCGCCGGCCGGTAGTCAAGAAATCCCAAGCGACAAGAAACAAGAACCAAAGGCTCCGCGTCGGAGCGTCTTTGGTTCTTGCCTCTTGGGATTTGGAGTCGTCCGCCGCAGGCGGGGCTCAGTCGTCCTCGTCCTTGGCCTTCTTCTTCTTCTTGCGGCCGGCGACGGTGCGAACGATGCGGACCTTGGGCAGGCCGATCGGGCTCTGGCCTTCTTCCCACCGTTCGATGGCCTGCAGGCGGAGGATGCGTTCCTCACGGCTGTAGACGTTCCGCGCCCGGACGAGGCGGCTTTTCCGGCGGAGGCTTTTGTCGAGGGACATGACGACGGGCCGCGAGGGGCGAACGGCGGTACGAGGATCGGCCCCGCAGCTTAGACCTTCGCCGCCCGCCCCGCAACGGCGCCGCGGGGGGCGGGTTCGGATCGGTACGTATTGACAGACGTGAACGCGTCCTCAATGGACGCGCGTTCGGTGGACCGGCGTTCGCCGGGCGATTTCCCTAAGTCCCGATCTGACAAGGGACTGGGCAAGCGCGATTGCGCCCCGTACGCTATCCTTTCCCATCGCGCCAGCCGCGCCAAATCGTGAGATCGCGCCAGTCGCGCCGACGACCGCCCGGGCCGGCGGGTCGCTCGTCGCCTTCGTGCGTCGCTCGCCCCGTCGCCGTTCGGCCCCCTGTCGCACCGTCCCCGTTCGGATCGTCCCCGGATGAACTGCCCGTTCTGCCGCGATAACGACACCAAAGTCATCGACTCTCGCCCGTCCGGCCCGGAGGCGATTCGTCGGCGGCGGGAATGCCTGGGCTGCGGCAAGCGGTTCACGACCTACGAAAAGATCGAGGCGACTCCGCTGCGGGTCATCAAACGGGATCACACCCGCGAGCCGTTCGACCGGGAAAAGGTGCGGGCCGGCGTGCTGATGGCCTGCCGGAAACGGCCCGTGACGCTCGCCCAGATCGACGCGCTCATCGCCGATCTGGAGGCGGAACTGCTCGAGGACTTCGACCGCGGCGACGTGCCGAGCCAGTTCATCGGCGATCAGGTCTTGGACGCCCTGAAAGAATTGGACGACGTGGCCGCCGTCCGCTTCGCCAGCGTGCTGCACGGCTACGAAGACGCCCGGGACTTCACCCAGAGCCTCGAATTGATGCGGCGGAGCCGCTGATCCCCGCCGCCCGACTCGACCGCGGCGTCGGGGCGGTGTTGCCGGGGGCGTGAAACGGTCGATGCTGACGGGGTGAACGATTTGCCCGCCCACCCCGTCGACGCCGCGTTCGCCGAACGCGACCCGTTTGCGGACGCCCGCGCCGTCCGCGAACTGACCTGGAGCGATCACCCCGCCCAGCGGCACCCGTGGTCGCTGGCGTTCCTCGCCGCCGCCACGCTGACGGTGGCCGTCGGCGCCGTGGAGATCTTCGACTCCAAGTGGGCCGGCGTCGCGGCCGCGGTCGCCGCGGCCGTGGTCTTTCGCGGGTTCCTGCTGAAAACGACCTTCACGCTGGACGACTCCGGCGCCGAGGCCCGCGGCCCGCTGGGAGCCCACGTGCTGTCTTGGTCCGAGGTGAAACGCTTCCAGCACGACCCGGCCGGCGGCACCTTCAGCACGGCGGCGCGGCCGGGCCTGTGGGACAAGCTGACGGCGATGCGGGTCTCCTTCCCCCACAGCGGCGCCCGCCGGGACGTGGTGCGGTTCGTGCTTCCCCGCCTCTCGCCCGGCACGCCGGTGGTGGAAGAGGAGGAGTAGCGGGGCGATATCGAAGCTCTCGGGGCGATGCTCTGCGTCGCCCCGCCTGGGCCGCGGAGCGGCCGGACGCTCCGCGTCCTGTGCGTGCCGACGCAGAGCGTCGGGACGAGTGACGTACCCTCACCCCGCCGCGGCGAGCGGGGCGGCGGCTTCTTCCTCCGCCCGCTCCGGCCCGCCGGGGACCAGCCGCAGCACGCTCGTGCCGCTGAGCAGGTCGGCGTCGTGGGCCAGTTTGTCGGCCCAGCGACGGCTCAGCCGGCAGCGGACCGTCACGCGGTCGCCGGCCTCGGCCCAGTCCTCGCCGTGCACGTCGGCGTGCTCCTGCAGGAAGGAGAGCAGCCGGCCGTTCGCCGGGGTCGTGTCCACCGCGGCCTCGACGTACCCGCCGGCGAGACGCCGGGCGACGGCTTCCGCCAAGTCCTCCAGCCCCTCGCCCTCGGTCGCGGAGACGATCACGGCCTCCGGGTGATCGTGGATCAGGCCGTCGAGGATGCTGCGATCGTTGGCCCGGGCGGCGTCCGCCTTGTTGAGGACCAGCAGCATGTTGTCGGTCGGCACGCCGATCTCCTCGAGCACCTCGTAAACCGTCTCGATGTGCTCCTCGGCCTCCGGGTCGCTGCTGTCCACGACGTGCAACAACAGGTCGGCCCGGCGGGCCTCCTCCAGCGTGCTGCGGAACGAGGCGACGAGGTGGTGCGGCAGATCGCGGACGAAGCCGACCGTGTCGCTCAGCAGCACGGTGTCGAAGTCCGGAATCGTCCAGCGCCGGGTGCGGGTGTCGAGCGTGGCGAACAGCTTGTCGGCGACGTAGACGTCGGAGCCGGTCAGGGCCCGCGTCAGCGTGCTCTTGCCGGCGTTCGTGTAGCCGACCATGCCGACGGTCGTTTGCAGCTCGGTCCGGCGGTCGGCCTCCCGCTCGCGACGGGACTCGATCTCGGCGAGTTTCTTCTTCAACTCCGCGATCCGCTTCTCGACCAGCCGGCGGTCGGTTTCCAGCTGCTTTTCGCCCGGGCCGCGGCCGGAACCGATGCCGCCCTCGATGCGTTCGAGGTGGGTCCACAGCCGTTTCAGGCGGGGCTTGAAGTAGAGGAGCTGGGCCAGTTCGACCTGGAGCTTCGCCTCGTGGGTCTGAGCCGTGCCGGCGAAGATGTCGAGGATCAGCTCGGAGCGGTCGACGATGACCGATTCCGTCGCCTTCTCCAGATTACGGCCCTGGGCCGGGGAAAGGTTGTTGTCGAACAGGATGAGGTGCGCGCCGGTCGATTTGACCAGCGCGGCCAGCTCCTCAACCTTGCCGGTGCCGAAGCAGAGGCCGGGGTGGGGGTGTTCGCGGGACTGAACCAGTTCGCCGACGACTTTGACGCCGGCGGTCTTGGCGAGGCCCTTCAGTTCGTCCAGCCGGCGGTCCCGTCCGCCGGCCCCCTGGCGGGCGTCGTCGGGGCTGTAGACTCCGCAAAGCACCGCCTTGCGGGCGCGGACGCGGAGATCGTTCCGTTTCGGATCAGACAAGCGGCGGTTTCAGTTCGGATAGAATCAGGGAACGCGGCCATTCTACGGTCCGCGGACTCGCCGGACACGGGAGAACGCCGATGCGTTCGCTCGGGAACGTGAGTCGCTCTCGTGACGAGCGCGGCTCACCGACGATTCCCGCAGCGGCCCGCGCAGAGAAACGGCCCGGTCGCCGAGGGGGCGAGCCGGGCCGGTGCGGTGAACGCGGGGGGGAATGGGTCGGCAGGCGGGATGGGTCGAGGGGCGGCGCCGAATCGCCCCACCGGTCTCAGTGACGCCCCGCGGTTCCCTCGAAACCGTGATGCGGAGCGTCGGGTGTCACTCTCCGCCGAAACAGAAAGCAGGGGGCGTGCCAGTTGCGGTCGAAAAAAGGGGGGCGTGACGGAAGTCATTGCGGGGTCGGGGGATCTGGGTTCAAGTCGCCGTGGGGGCGAACCGGCGGGGGCGCTGCGATTGTCGATCTTGCAAGCCGCCGGCCGTGAGGGGACGGCGAAGATCGGCCCGCGGCGGCGGTGATCCGCCCGCTGGCGGCGCCCGTTCCGGGGGGGCGGGGGATACAATCTGTGGTCCCGGCCTCATTGGAAGACTCGTCATGCGCTCCCGATTGCTCGCCGCCGCCCTGCTGCTCACGGGACTGGGGGCCGGAACCGCCGTCGCCCGGGCTCAGGAGGCGGAGGCGGCCTCCGCGGCGGAGGAACCGTCCGCCCCGCCCGCGGCGTTGGTGAAGGTCGGCAGCCCCGTGGACGAGGCGGTCGTCGGCACGGTGCAGAACGCGGCCCTCAAACTCCAACGGCAGGCCGAGGACGCCGGGCAGCGCGGCGTGCTGGTGCTCGAACTCACCCCCGGGTCCAGCCGCTTCGGCCCGGTGCGGGACCTCGCCCAGTTCCTCACCTCGCCGGAACTGGCGAACGTCCGCACCGTCGCCTGGGTGCCGGAAAGCGTCGACGGCAACAACGCGATCGTCGCCCTGGCCGCGGAGGAGATCGTGCTGCACCCGGACGCCGAACTGGGCGACCTGGGCCGCGGCCGGGCGTTGGAGCCGGCCGACGAGGCGTTCGTGCTGGCGTTGGCGGAAAAGCGGCACAACCGGCTGATCTCCCCGGCGCTGGTCCGCGGGCTGGCGGACCCGGGGCAGGCCGTGTTGAAGGTCACGTTGGGCGAGGGGGCGAACGCGGAGACCCGCCTCGTCACCCCGGACGAATTGAAGGAACTCCGCGAGACCGCCCCCGGCGACGTGCAGGTGGACCGCATTAAAGAGGAGGGCGTGCCCGGCCGCTTCAGCGGGGAACGGGCCCGGGCGCTGGGGGTCCTCGCCGCCGCCACCGCCCAGACGCGGGCCGACGTGGCCAAGCTGTACGATTTGCCCACGCTCCGCACCGCCGCGGCGTCCGGCGGCGTGCCGGAGGTCGCCTACATCCGCATCGACGAGGCGATCGAGCCGATCATCGGCGAGTTCGTCAAACGGCAGATCGACCGCAGCGTCGCCCGCGGGGCGAACCTGATCGTGTTCGAACTGACCAGCCGCAGCGGCTCGCTGGTGACGGCCCAGGACCTGGCCACGCGGATCGCGACGCTGTCCGAGCGAAACGTGCACACCGTCGCCTTCGTCCCGCAGGAGGCCTTCGGCACCGCGGCGATGGTCGCGCTGGCCTGCGACGAGTTGTACATGGAGCCGGGCTCCCGCATCGGCCGCGTCGGCTCCCTGACCGACGCCGAGGGGGAGGCCGCCGCCGAGGACGTGGCCCTCGCCCGGCAGGAGTTGAAGTTCCTCGCCGAGCAGAAGGGCCGCCCGCCGGCGATCGCCGAGGCGCTGGCCGACCCGGCGCTGGAGGTCTTCGCCGTCACCAACGCCCGCACCGGCCGGGAGTGGTACCTGACCGACGCGGAGATCCACGCCCAGGGCGACGAGTGGCGCCGCGGGGCCGTCGTGCCGGAGACCCGCGGCGGCGAGCCGGTCGTCCTCACCGCCGACCGGGCCGAGGAGCTGGGCCTCGCCCGCCCGCCGGTCGCCGATTTGGACGAACTCAAGCAGCGGCTCGGCGTCCCGGCCGACGTAAAGCTGAACCCGGTCGGCAAGACCTGGATGGACACCCTCGTGTTCGTGCTGAACACGAACGCGGCGGTCTGGTTCCTGCTGTTCGCCGGGGCGGCGTTGTTGTACCTCGAACTGCACTTCTTCACCGGCATCCTGGGAATCCTGTCGGTCACCTGCTTCGCCCTGTTTTTCTGGAGCCAGTTCCTCGGCGGGACCGCCGGCTGGCTGGAGATCACGCTGGCCCTGCTGGGGCTGGCCTGCTTGGCGCTGGAAGCGTTCGTGATCCCCGGGTTCGGGGTATTCGGCGTCACCGGCGGCCTGTTGGTGCTGGCGTCGCTCGTGATGGCGATGCAGACCTTCGGCGTGGGCTTCTCCACGGACCGGATGGCGACGTCGCTGGCCACGGTGGTCGCGGCGTTGGGCGGGGTGATCGTGTTCGGAGTGGTCTCCAACCGCTTTCTGCCGCGGATGCCGCTGTTCAATCAGATGATCCTCGCCCCGCCGGGTATGGAGACGGCCGGCCCGGCTCTGCGGCCGGATCTGTTGGAAGAGGTGGAGGGCCCCGTCGGCCCGCGGGTCGGCGACGAGGGCGTGACCCGCACCGCCCTGCGGCCCAGCGGCAAGGCGGAGATCGGCGGCGACTACCTGGACGTCGTCAGCGACGGCCCCTTCGTCGACCCCGACACCCCAATCCGCATCACCAAGTTGGAAGGCCCGCGGATCTTCGTGCGGGCGGTGTGACGTGGGGCCCGCAGACAGGGTCTCCCCTCGCCCCCTTTGGGGGGAGAGGGGCCGGGGGTGAGGGGGCAGCGGCGCCCGATTGCCGTTTACCGTCCGTTCGCTCACCCGCCAGACGGCCTGCAGCGGTTCCTCCGCAGGCGGAGCGTCCCGGACCCTTC
>NZ_JBINJD010000142.1:0-12799 GCF_043951915.1 Alienimonas sp. DA493
TCCGGTTGCGGCCCGGGGCGGCGGCCCCCGCGGACGGGCCGCCGCCGCGGAGGCTCTCGGCGAGTCCGGCCAGGTCGTCCAGATCGCCCAGCGTGGCCGCCCGTACCAGCGCCGCCTCGGCCAGCGCCCGACCGAACGTCACTCGCTGCATGCGGAGCTTCGCCTCGGAGAGCAACTGCACCGCCGCGAGCGTCGTCTGCACGCCCCAGCCCTGCGCCTGCTCCGCGAGCTGCGGCCGGAACTCCTCGCTGACGCCCAGCAGCGGCACGCCGTCGGCCCCAGCCGCGAGGATCATCAGGTCCCGCAGGTAGCCGACGAGCTGGTCGATCAGTTCGTCGAGCTGCACCCCGTCGCCGATCGCGGCCTCCAGCTCCGCCAGCGCCCCGGCCGGGTCGCCGTTCACGCAGCAGCCGACCAGCGCGACCAGCCGGTCGTCCGAGGCGGTGCCGAACAGCCGGTGGACCTCGTCGGCGGTGATCTTCTCCCCGCCGAAGCTGAGGAGTTGATCGAACAGGCTCTGCGAGTCGCGCATCGACCCCGCGGCCCGGCGTGCAACCAGTTCGAGGGCCGGCTGTTCGACCTCGTACCCTTCGGCCTCCGCGATCGCGGCGAGCCGCTGGATGATGTTCTGGACGTGAACCGTGGCGAAGTCGAACCGCTGCACGCGCGACAGGATCGTGTCCGGCAACTTGTTCGGTTCGGTGGTGCAGAACACGAACTTCACCCCGGCCGGCGGCTCCTCCAGGGTCTTCAGCAGCGCGTTGAACGCCGCCTTGGACAGCATGTGCACCTCGTCGATGATGTAGACCTTGAAGCGGGCCCGCATCGGCTTGACGGTGACGTTGCCGCGGAGGTCGCGGATGTGGTCCACGCCGTTGTTGCTGGCGCCGTCGATCTCCAATACGTCGACGTCGTTGCCCTCGGAGACCGCCTCGCAGATCTCGCAGTGATTGCACGGCACCCCGGCGTTCGGGCCGTCCTTCGGGGCGTTCGGGCAGTTCAGGGCCTTGGCGAAGATGCGGGCCGTGGAGGTCTTCCCCACCCCGCGGGCGCCGGTGAACAGGTAGGCGTGGGCCACCCGCCCGGCGGCGATCGCGTTCGTCAGCGCCCGGGCGACGTGCCCCTGCCCGATCACCTCCGCGAACGTCTGCGGCCGGTAGCGCCGGGCCAGCACGGTGTAGTGCTTGCCGCCCGACTTACCGTTCCCGCCGGCCGCCCCGGCGGGGTCGGCTTCGTCCGAGTGCACAGGGTCGGCGAGCGGCGGATCGGCGAGCAGCGGGCTGTCGGCCATGTCGGAATGGAGCGGGGGCGAACGCGGGGCCGCATCCTAGTCCCCCGATCGACGCTCGGGCAGGCGAACTCCGGCGTGAGCCGCACCGGGCCCGCCGACGTTACGCCGGCCGATGTCCGCCCGCCCGCTACCGCAGCTGCCCGAACCGTGGACGGTCGGGGAACTCCGCTGGCCCGCCGGGCGGGACGCCGCGATCCGGTGGGAAGGCCACGGCGGGACCGTCCGCGTCGTCCCCTCACGGGTCGACGACGCGGAGTTGCTGGGCCTGATCCGCCGATACCGGGCCCGCGTACCGGCGGACCGTCAAACCGGATGGCCGACATTCTGCCTCCGCGTCGCGCTCCCGCTGGTCCGCTGCGAAACGCCCCACCGGCCGCTGCGGTCTTGGGAGCGGATCAGCGACGGCAGCCCCTCGGCCGCTGCCGTCTTCGTCGTCGTTCTGGCTGGCGAACTCTTCGGTCTGGCCCTGCAACTTCTCACCGGCAAAGCCGGATGGCTGTTACTCGGCCCGGCCCTGACAGTGGCGGGCCTGATGACGGCCGGCGCCCTGCGGCGGTTCAGCCGGCCCCGGATTCAGTACGCCCCGCCAGGCGAGACCCGGGCGACGCTGCTCACGCTCGGCTATTTCATGGCCTTTCTGCTCATCATCCCGGCTGCCGCCCAGCTGCGCCTGTGGGCGGGTTGGCCGCGGGGAGCCTTCTTCTGGATCGCGTTCGGCCTCTGTGCGGTCTCCGGCGGCGCCCTGACGGGGTTGCTCCGTCCGCACGTCCGCCGCATGGAGTCGTTCCGAAAAACGGCGGAGGCGGACGCCGTCGAGGAATGGGACGCCCTGCACGCCGACCCGCAGCGGGAGCCGCGGTGGCACGGCGCACTGCGGGGCGCCGAGGGCACGCCCCCAATGCAAAGCGACCCGGACGCTGGGAGCGTCCGGGTCGCTGAGAGTTGCTGAGAACTGAGGGTTCGCTCGGGCCTCACCGCAGCATCGTCACCGGGAACAGGCGGGCGGCACGGCTGGAGCGATCGAATCCGGCCTGCGGCATGCCGGGCAGAGCGGGGCCGTCGAAGCCGGCATTGGGCCCCTCGTACCGCGGCGGGGCCGGGGCGGGACGGTAGGAATCGCGGCTGGGCACGGGACGGAAGGAGTCGTTCTCCCGCGACCGCGGCGGCAGCGGGGTGACCGGGAAATCGTAAAGTCCGCCGGAGCTGCGCCCCGGGCGGCCCGAGCCCCCGGCGGGGGCGATCGGCCCGGAGTTCGGGGCGACGGCGCCGCGGCTGGGGCCGTAGTAGACGCCGCCGTGCTCGCCCTCGCCCTGGTACTCGAATCCGGGCGGCACCGCGCCGGGGACGGTTCGCCCGCCGTCCCACGCCGGGGCCGAAGGAGCGGGACGGTACGGTTCGCTCCGCGGCGGGACGACCGCCGGCGGCCCGACCCGCACCGGACCGGGTCCGACCGACGGCCGCCCGACGATCGCCGGGTGCGGAGCGCCGCCGTGCAGGACGATCGGGACGGCCCGCAGGTCCTCCACCTCGTCCTCCAGATCCTCGAAGCAGTCTTCGATGTCGTCGGCGAAGTCGTCGGCGGCCTTCCGGGCGCCGCGAGCCGGGCCGCGGCGGGCCAGCCGGTCCTCCTGCTTGTCCAGGGACTCGATCAGCCCCTCCAGATGATGCAGACACCGCTTCGCCCCGGCGACGTCGCCCACAGCGAGTTGCACCTCGACCTGATGGGCTTCCGCAGCGATCGCGTTGGCGGTGTCGGCGAAGGCGAAGTAGTCCGGCAGCGGGACCGAGGAGCCGAACCGCGCGGCGGCGAGCGCATGCTGCTCCACCGCGGCGGCCAAGCGGGTCGCCTTGGCGATGTCGCCGTCCCCGGCCGAGGCGGCGGGCAGCGGGGCCGCACACGCCGCCGCGGCGGCCACGACGAACGGGGAGAACTGGCGGAAACGCATCGATCGGCGACCGTTCGGGGGATTGAAAGGGAACGCGGCGGGAGCGGCCCGGCCGACAGTGTAACCTGTCCGGGCGGCGTGATTCGCAACCGAAGTGCGTCGCCAATCTCGTGCCCGCCCGACCAAATCTCCCGCAAGCTCCTGTCGAGATTTGACTTAGAGCAAATCGCCTCGCGCCAGTCGAGCCCTCGGAACCGTCGCGGGTGCGCCACAGCGCCGTCAAAGCGACCACACGCCGTCCTTCGTTGTCAAACCGATTCATGCCCGCCTCCGTCGCCCAATCCACCTCCGAGCACGCCGGACTGATCGTCCGCACCGTCGGCCCGCCGCCGGGCGAACCGGTGAAGGCCGCGGCCGTGCTCTGCCACGGCTTCGGCGCTCCCGGCACCGACCTCGTCGGGCTGGCGGCGGAGTTGTTCCGCGCCCGGCCGACGCTGGCGGGCCGGGTCCGCGTGCACTTCCCCGCCGCCCCGCACGACCTGGCGTCCATGGGCATGCCGGGGGCCCGGGCCTGGTGGATGCTGGACATGAACCGCCTCAACCTCCCGCCGAAACAGCGGGTCGGGGCGTTACGGCGGGAACGCCCGACGGGCCTGGACGCTCTCCGGACTCAACTGGACTCCGCCATTGACTCCATCCTGACTTCCGACGGACTCTCCTCCGAGAGTCTGGTCGTCGGCGGCTTCTCCCAGGGGTCGATGCTCACGACCGACTACGCCCTGCGGACCGAGGGGGAACTCGGCGGGCTGGCGATCCTCAGTGGGGCGCTCGTGGCGGAGGACGATTGGAGCGGGTGGGCGCGATCCTGCCCGACGCGGCGGGTGTTCCAGTCGCACGGCACGGCCGACGCGATCCTGCCGTTCGCCAGCGGCGAGGCATTACGCGATCTGCTGAGCGACGCCGGCCACACGGTGCGGTTCGAAGCGTTCCCCGGCCCGCACACGATCCCGCCGGTGGCCCTGGAGGGCCTCGCGGACCTGCTGGAGGCCGCCTGCGAGGCCTGAGGAGCCGCTCGCCGGGGCGGCGGAGCGAAGGGGGCGGGAAATCGCTCCCCGCGCCGCCGGTGTCGGCCGACGTAGCCTCTCTGTATTCTTCCGCCCCGCCTCCCCCCGGACCGCCCCGCTTTGCGTCGCCCGCCGTTCCCGCCGCTCGCCGCGTTGCTGATCGCCTGCGCGACGGCCTGCGGTCCGGGCGCCGCCGTCGGCCAGACCGACGCCCCCTCCGCCGGCGTCGGCGGGTTCGTCCGACCGGGGGCCTGGGCGCCGCTGCGGATCGGAGCCGCGGAAGACGCTTCTATCGAGAGGGCGGTAACCGTCGAGGTGACGGACGGCGACGGCCTCACCCTGGTTCGCACCGTCCCCGCCGCGAACGGAACGGCGCTGATCCAGGCGGGGCGGGCCGAATCGAAGATCCGCTACTCCAGCGAGAACGGCAACGCGGCCGGCACCCTGCGGCCCGGCGAGGACTTCACCGTACTCGCCCCGGACGAACGGCTGTGGGCGGCGGTGCGACTGCCGGCGGCCCTCTCAAGGAGCCCGGAGGACGACGCCGGACCGCTGGACCGCCCCGGCCGGCCGGTGCGGATCGCGGCGTTCGAGCGGGCCGAGGAACTGCCGCACATCCCCGGCGCCCTGAGCACGGTGCGGACGCTGCTGATCGAGGCGAACGACTGGCCGGAGCGGGACGACTTCCTCCGCCGATACGTCGCCGACGGGGGGCATCTCATCGTCAGCCTCTCCGCGACGGGGGAACTGCCGGACTGGATTCCGTTGACGCCGGGCGCCCCGGTCCCGCTGACGGCCCGGACGGCGCTGGAACGACTGGCGAAGGCCGGCAGCGGTCGGGGGACCGCGGCCGTCATCAACCGTCTGGTGCCGGCCTCGGTGCGGCCGCTGGACGCGGCGGAGGTCGCCGCGGCGGACGGCCGCGTGCTGGCGACCGGCGACGGCGGGGCGCTGGTCGCGGAACTGCCGATCGGCTTCGGCCGAGCGACGGTTGTGGCCGCCTCGCTCCATGAGCCCCCGCTGAGCGGCTGGGGCGGGCTGCCCCCCTTCCTGCTGGAACTGACCCGCAAGGCTCCCGGCGGAGCCGGCCCCGGCGACCGGGCGTCCACCGGCGAGATGGCCGATCAGGTGTACGGAGCGCTGGAGGCGGACGTGCCCGCCGGCTCCTCCCCCGGGACGGTGGGCGTCTGGGCGCTGGCGCTGCTGGTCGTCGTCGGGCCGCTGGACTATCTCCTCGTGCACCGCCTGCTGAACCGACCGGCGCTGACCTGGGTCACGCTGCCGCTCTGGCTGGGCGGGGCGACGGCGCTGGCGCTGTGGGGAACGGCCGAAGCCGACCCGACGCCGCGACGACTGGAACTGCTGGACGTCGACGTCGCCGCGGACCGCGTCCGCGGCTCCGCCTGGGCGACCGTACCCGCCCCGGAGGCGGGCCGCCTGACGGTGGGCTTCCGGCCGTCGGACCGGTTCGCCGGAGGAGTGCAAGACGCCCGCCTCGGCTATGCCGCGGAGCCGGGCGCGACGTTCGGCGGACTGTACCGCGGCGGCGGCGTCGGGCTGGCGCCGGGCGGGTACGAGATCGCGGGGACCGAGGCCCGCGGCGTGCCGCTGCCCGAACGCTCCGCGAAGCGGTTCCGCCTCGACTGGACCGGCCCCGCCGACGGCGCGATCGCCGGCGAGCTGGTCGCCGAGGACGGAGCGTTGGGCGGGAGCGTGTCGCACACGCTCCCGGGGGCGCTGTCGGACTTCTTCCTCGTCTACCGGGGCCGCGTCTACCGCCCGGACCCGGAGCGGGCCGGCGACGACGGACCGGGCGGAACGGCGCTGCGGGCCGACGGCGCCCTGCCGGCGGGGGCGGCGTGGCGACCGGACGGCCCGGGCGTGGTCCGCCGGGACCTGCGCGGGTTCCTCACGCAGGTGCGGGAGGTCCGCGAGGGGCCGGAGCCGCTGAGCCGGGACCCCGACGACCCCCTGAACCTCGACGCCACCCGGCGGCTGGTCTACACCCGCTACGCCGCCCGCAGCCGGGACTTCGGCGTGATCCTGCCGGCCCTGTCGCTGTACGCCCAGTCCGGCGGCGAGACCTTCACCGGGCTCTCCAACGCCGAGCTGGAGGGGCTGGACCTTTCCGCCCTGGCGAACAGCGGGCGGGCGCTGCTGTTCGGGCGACTGGACGCCCCCGTAACCGACCTGGAGGCGACCTTCGGCGAACCGCTCCCCGCGGACGGGCCGACGGTGACGTACGTCCGGGCGATCCTGCCCGTCGAAGAACGCGGGGGCGCCGCCGCCGCGGCCCCGCCCGGCGGCCCGGTGCGACTCGACCCCGACGCCGAGGCCGCCCCCCTGCCCCGCCGCCGCCCGCTTGGACTCGGTGCCGAATGAGCCCTCGGCCGCCCGCCCCGCACTCCCCCCGCTTTCCGCCCCGCCCGCTGATCGTCCCCCGGTGATCGAGACCAAAAAGCTGACCAAGCGTTACGGCGACCTGATCGCCGTGAACGAGATCGACCTCTCCCTGGCGGCGGGGGACGTGTTCGGCTTCATCGGCCCCAACGGGTCCGGGAAGACGACGACGATGCGGATGATCGCCACCCTGCTCGACCCGGACTACGGCGAGGCCTACGTCTGCGGGAAAAGCATCTACGGGAACAGCCGGGAGGTCCGCCGGTTGATCGGCTACATGCCGGACGCCTTCGGCGTGTACGAGGACATGACGGTGATGGAATACCTCGAGTTCTTCGCCGCCGCCTTCCGCATCGACGGCCCGGCCCGCCGCAAACGCTGCGAGGAGTGCCTCGAACTGGTCGATATGACCTTCAAACGAGACGCCTACGTCGACCAGCTCTCCCGCGGCCAGACCCAGCGGATTGGTCTGGCCCGCACGCTGCTCCACGAGCCGGAGGTGCTCCTCCTGGACGAACCGGCCTCTGGTCTGGACCCGCGGGCCCGGATCGAGATCCGCCGGCTGCTCCGTCGGTTGGGCGAGCTGAAGAAGACGGTGATCGTCTCCTCCCACATCCTGCCGGAGCTGGCGGACGTCTGCACCCGGGTGGGGATGATCGAGAAGGGCAACCTGCTGGTGGACGGCGACGTCCGCGAGGTGATGCGGAAGGCCCGGGAGAGCATCACGCTGCAGATCCGCGTGAAGGACCGCACGGAGGACGCCGCCAAATTGCTGGAACAGGCTGACGAGGCGAAGTCCGTCACGGTCGACGGCGAAGGGACGATCAACGTCTCCCTGAAGCCCGGCGTGGAGGACTACACCGCCATCCCCCAAAGCCTGCTGGAGGCCGGCTTCGCCCCCACGCTGTTCCGTGAGGAAGAGGTGAACCTCGAAACGGCCTTCATGGAACTGACGAAGGGCGTGCAGCAGTAGCGCCCCGGGCCGCCGATCCCGGCCTCGCGAACTAGCCGACCGGTCCTCCGGTCGCTATCGTCCCGCGTTCCCGTCGACATCGTTCTGTGCCGCCCCCGTTCTGTCATGACCGACGCCAAAGTCCGCCACCTCGTGTCCGTCAAAACGGAACTGGCCGAGAAGTACGTCCGCAAGGCCCGCACCTCGAACAGCGTCACCAAGCGCCGTCAGTTCGAGAACCGCGCCCGCACCCACCGCCGCAAGGCCGAGGCCCTGAACGCCCTGCTGGCCCACCGCGAACGCGAAGCCGTGGCGGCCTGAGGCCGAACTCCGTCTCTAACGAATGCGATAACGCCGAGGCCCCGCAGGGCCTCGGCGTTAAGTCGTGCGCTGCGCAAAAAATGATCCCCCGCGGCCGGTCGGGCCAAGTGCACTGACCCGTGGAAACCACGTGGGCGCCGCGGCCCCGGGTTGCGTGATCCGCTGCAGGCCCTGTCTTCCGAAGAAAACCGGGCAAGGCGGCTATACGCGCGGCCGAGGACTCGAGGCTCCCTCTGTCAGTACCTGTAGGGTCGGCAAATGGAACCGACTCAACACGCGGGAGATCACACGCAGTTTACCGCAGACCGCCGCGAGACCCAACGCGGGTTCGCCGAATGAGGAATGAAGAATGTCGAATGACAAAAAACCGGCGAGCGGGCCGCTTTCGTCATTCGACATTCCTTATTCGACATCCCCGCCCCCTTACACGCCGACGGTCGCCGGCTTGGGCTCCATGACCTTCTTCTGACGGGCGATGCCGAGGGCGACCGTTTGCTCCGTGGTGCGGTCCGGGGAGACGCAAACCGCCGGGATCACGTGGCGGCCGTCGCCCAGCCGCATCTTCACGGCAAAGCGGCCGTCGGGTCCGACCCGCACGGCGTCGCCGCCGAGGGAGACGTGGGCGTCCGGGTCGGCGGTGCCGCGGATCAGCAATTCGGTCTCGACGGTGAACGGCTTGGCGGAGCCGTCCTCGCCCACGCCGTAGGCGGCGCCGGCGTAGTCGGCCCGCAGCGATTTGAACTTCTCGAACATCGGATCGACCGACGCCGGCCGGCTGGGGGCGCCGAGGCCGCGGTCCGTCGGGGCGGCGGAGACCTGCGGGCCCAGACCGCCGGTGCGGGCGAACTGCACCCGTTCGGCCGCCTTGGAGCCCGGCCGCGGGGTCGTCACCCGGCGGCTCTTCGCCAAAGGGAAGAAGGAGCCGCTCTCGGCCAGGAAGCCGATCTGCACCCGGAAGGTCGCCGGCGATTCCTCAACCGGCAGGAACCAGTGATCGGTCTCGCCGTGAATGGGCACGTCAGCGAGGACCGTTTCGCTAGTGCTTTTCGTCTCGTGGGTGTGAACCTTCATCAGGCGGAGGACCGGCTTGGCCCGATGCCAGTCGCTGCCGAGCCCGGCGGCGGCCCGCTGCACCGTGCAGCGCTTCAGCACCCAGCGGACGTGAATCCACTGCGGGTCATGGGCGACGGCGTCCAGCTCCTCCGTCGCCGGCGTGCCGCTGCCGACGGTCGAGATGTCCTTCCGCGGATCCTTGATCGGGTCGTGCACGGCGACCGCGGCCGGCTTGGCCGCCGGGGAGCCGGCCGTGCCGCCGGAGCCGGCGGAGGCCTCCCGCGGGTTGGTCGCCTCCGCTTTCGCCGGCGCCGCGGCGACCGGCCCACGGACCGCGGCGGGGGGCGGCTTGGGAGAGGTCCGGGCAACGTCCGCGGCGGGGGCGTTCGACTTCTTCACCGGCAGCCGGTTGCGGGCCGAGGTGCGGAAGACGTCCATCAGCGCCTCGATCAGCTCTTCCTTCCTCATCCCGTGCCAGCCGCTGACTTGGTGCTCCTTGGCCATCGCGGCCAGGTCTTTGCGGGTGCTGGAACGCAGGGTCTCGACGGACACGGGCTCTTTCCTCGTTCAACAGGGAGGGGGAAGACCGGCGAACGGGGACCAACCCCGCGGCCGGGGCGGGGTCAGGGGCGGGCACGAAAAAACGGCGGCCGCGGGGAGCGGTCGCCGTGGTGATCGTGTCGCGGGTTCGCGTCGCGGGAGGACGCCGGGCCGGGGAGGGTCACGGCCCGCGGAACAGCGGGGGAGAGTGTGGGCGGAGCCGCTGCCGACGCTTGGCGAAGGGGGGCGAACGACCGCATGGCGGACGGCTCCTGCATGCCGGGAGGCCGATCGCACCACGGAGCGACCGCCCGGAACCACGTGGCGGCCGTCCCGGCCGGGGCCCGACGACGCGCCGGACCGCACATGTCACGGGCGTCCCGCCCGAAATCGATTCGACAACACCAAGACGCTCATCCACTGTGTCGCCGTTGCGACTGCGAGACGAACGGGCGTGCCGATCGGGTGACACATTACGGGAGGAATCCCCACCCCGCAAGCCCGCCGGCGGACAAACGGACGACCAGAGAACGTAACCCCTGTCATATTCACAGGTTGCACATATTGGAGCCCGCCGATCGACAGGCCGGTTGACGGGGCACCCCATCCGCCGGACGCTGCCTCTCGTGTCCGCAACGCCCCCTGATCCGCCCGCCCCGCGTCAGACCGACGACGCCCCCGGCGCCGCCCCGGGACGGGAGCCGCGACGAGACGACCGCTCCTCGGTCTCGAAGGGGGTGCAGTGGGCCAGCGTCGGCACGACGATCGCCATGGAGATGGCCGGCGCCCCGCTGATCGGCTACGGCGTGGACTACCTCACCGGCTGGTTCCCCTGGGCCACGCTGGCGTTCACCGCGGTCGGCTTCTGGCTGGGCGTGAGCCAACTGATCGCCGCGGCGAATAAAGTGAGCAGCGGCTCAGGCCCCAGCGGCGGCATGCGTGGGCCGCGACGGTGACGCGGCGGTCGTTCCGCCCTGACTTCGGCCCAGCTGAACGGTGGATGGCCAGAGCCCAAGCCATTCATGCCACGGCGGTGCTCGGAGTCGTTGGAGCCGGTTGCACCATTCTGTCGCAACTCGATGGCCGCCCCTTCCCCGTCACCGGTTGGGTCGCGGCCGGGGGATTGTGCTGCGCCCCGGGGGCGATCGGCCTTGTGGCCGCGGTGAAGTCTCGGGCTCAGCTCGGCGTGCCTGTGGCCGTGGCGGGGGCGTTTTTGGCGAGGCTTGCGGCCCTGGGGCTGCTTGTCGCTGCGCCGCTAGCACAAAACGGACGGGTGGGCACGGAAATGGCCCTCCTCATGCTCGCCGGACTGCTGGCGGGGTTCTCTGCGGAGGCGCAGTTGGCGTGGCGGCCGCCGCAGCCGCGAGAATCGGCGCCTCCCGAACCGACGCCGCCGTCCGACGCCGGGTGAGAGGTGCGACCGTCGGGACGTTGGCGTCGGAGGCGGCCCGCCAGTACCGTCCCGGCCCCGCCCGCCCGTCTCCAGCCCTCACCCGCCCCGCGGATGGCCGCCGTCGCCCTCGTTATCGCCGCCCTTGGAGCCGCCCACGTCGCCGACGACGCGGGGCACGCCCACGCGGAACCGGAGACCGTCGCCGCCGATCACGCCCTCGGCGAATCCGCCGAACACGGCGGGGAGCACGGGGCGGAGCACGCCGATCACTCCGCGGACCCGTTCCACCACGTCCGGGACGCGACCTATTTCGAACTGCCGTTCCACCGCTCGGTGGAACTCCCGGAAATCGGCTGGCTGCCGTCGCCGGAAAAGATCCTCATGAAGCTGAACGGCACGCTCCCCGAGGGGGTCGGCGTGATGGGCTTCCAGTTGACGAAGTTCATGGTTCTGCAGGTGGTCGCCGCCGTGCTGGCCGCCCTGATCTTCATCCCGCTGGCGATCAAGATTCGCAACGGCGATCCGATCCGCGGGCGGTTCTGGAACTTCTGGGAGACGGTCCTCGTCTTCATCCGCGACGAAGTGGTGCGGCCGACGATCGGCGATCACGACGCCCACGGCCACGCCGGGGACGCCAACGACCACAGCACGAACATGGGGCAGCACGCCGAAGGGCACTACAACCCCGCCAGCGCCGACCCGCTCAAAGAGGCGAACTTCGACCTCGACACCGCCGGCACCAGCGTGACGCCCGGCCCCGCGGCCGGACACCCGGCGGACAAGTTCCTGCCGCTGATCTGGTCGCTGTTCATCTACATCCTGTTCTGCAACCTGCTGGGCTCGGTGCCCTGGCTCGGCACGCCCTCGGGCAACATCAACGTCACCGCCGTGCTGGCGCTGGTCGTCTTCGCCTCGGTGCTGTACTGCGGCATCAAGGAGAACGGGCCGATCGGCTTTCTAAAGAGCCTGATCCCCGGGATGGACGTGCCGTCGGCGATGAAGCCGGTTCTGTACCCGATGATCTGGCTCATCGAGGCGATGGGACTGCTCATCAAGCACTGCGTGCTGGCGGTCCGGTTGTTCGCCAACCTGATGGCCGGGCACGTCGTGCTGGGCCTGATGCTGGGCTTCATCGGCGTGGCGTTCTCCGACTTCGTCTGGCCGGAGGAAGGCTCCTCGATCCTCGGCTACACAATCGTGGCCGGAAGCCTGCTGGGGCAGATTTTCGTGGGCCTGCTGGAGCTGTTCGTGGCGTTCATGCAGGCCTACGTGTTCTCGTTTCTGGCGACCCTGTTCATCGCGGGGGCGGTACACCCGCACTAACGCGCGGCCCCTCCCCGAACTTGGGGGAGGGGCGAAGAACCGCGGCGGGGTCGGTTGCATTCCGACCCTGCCCCCCGCACCTTTCCCGCCCCGCCCGGGTTCCCCGTCCGCCCGCCCCGGCGACGTCGAGCAGGGCGGACCCTTGATCACCTCACCCCGCCCGGCGACGCCGGGCCCATCCCCCCGACGAGACCCCACCGTGCTTCGGACGTTCCGGCCCACCCTCGTTCCCGCGACCGGCCTCAAGGCGTTCGCCGCCGCCCTGTTCGCCCTCATGCTGTTCCCGAGCGTCGCCGACGCCCAGGTGATCAGCCCCGATTACACCGCCGAGGAAGCCGCGACCGTCGCGGACAGCGTGGACGGCACCGAGGTGATCGGCATCGGCCTGGCCGTGATCGGCGGCGGCCTCGGCATCGGCCTGATCGGCTTCGCCGCCACCGGCGCCATGGCCCGTCAGCCGGACGTCGCCGGCCAGATCCAGACCGCCATGATCATCGCGGCGGTGCTGATCGAAGGCGCCACGATCATCGGCCTGGTGTTCTGCCTGATCGCCTGACGTCGCGGCCGGCGCCCGCC
>NZ_JBINJD010000143.1:0-12793 GCF_043951915.1 Alienimonas sp. DA493
GAAGGGTCCGGGACGCTGGCGTTGCCCGCCGCGGCAGTAAGAGGAGGCGCTCCCACGCCGTCTGCTCTGCGGCCCTCGCTGACGCTTCGGGTTACTTTTGAGAACAGGCTGTCGACGAAGATTACGGCCCGCCGTCAGTCGTCGTAATCCACCCGCACCATGTACAGCCCCTGCGGCGGGGCCGTTTGGCCGGCGCGGGTGCGGTCGCGGCCGGCGATTAATTGCTGCACGCTCTCCGGCGGGCGCTTGCCCATGCCGACCTCCGCCAGCGTGCCGGCGATCGCCCGGACCATGTTATAAAGAAAGCCGTCGCCGGTGACTTCGAGGAACAGCCACGGCCCGTCGGGATTCGCTTCGTCCTTGGGAACGGGGCTCCAGGCGGGCCAGTCGGCGGCGCGAGTCAGCGTGAGCCGGTGGACCGTGCGGACGGTGTCCGGCCGGGGGGAGCCGGCGGACTGGAAGCAGGCGAAGTCGTGCCGGCCGACGATGTGGGCGGCCGCCTCGCGCATCGCGGCGTCGTTCAGGCCGTTCCCCCGGGCGTCCGGCCGCACCCGCCAGGCGAACCGGCGGGCCAGCGGGTGCGGGGCGTCGTCGTTTAAAAAGACGTAGCGGTACGTCTTGGAGACCGCGTCCCGGGTGCTGTGAAAATGCGGGGGCACGTCGCGGCCCTCCAGCACGGCGACGTCCGGCGGGAGGTGCGGCGCCAGGGCCGGACCGAGCCGGCGGGCGGGGGTGGGCGTGTTCGTGCGGAAGTGGCAGACCTGCCCCAGCGCGTGCACGCCGGCGTCGGTGCGGCCGGCGGCGACGACGGTGCGGCGCTCGCCGGTCAGTTTGAAGATCGCCTCCTGCAGTTCGCCCTGCACGGTGCGGGTGCCGGGCTGGACCTGCCAGCCGAAGAAGTCCGTGCCGTCGTAGCTCACCCGCAGCCGCACCGTCCGCCCCTGCGGGTGCGGCGGGTCGCCGGGCGCCACGGTGGGAGACGCCACGGGGGGAGACGCGACGGGGGGGGAGACGGGGACGTCGTCCGCCTCGTCCGTCACTCGAAGGCCGCCGGCTGCAACCGCACGTCGCCGAGATCGACGGTCCCGTCCTCCGCCACGGTCACGGTCAGCGTGGAGCCGTCCCATCCCGCGGGAGCCTCGCCCTGAACCTCTTCGCTTTTGAGGAACCCGGCCCGTTCATGCCAGACGCGGAACGTCCATTCGCCCGGCGGCAGCCCCTCGATCGCGAACCGCCCGTCCGGTCCGGTCGCGGCCATATAGGGGTGGTCCAGGACGAACAGGTGGGCCTTCATCCAGGGGTGAATCGGGCAGGTGACGGGCAGGGGCAGCAACTCCGGTTTCTCGAGGGTTCGTTCGACCGGGGACGCGCCGGCGGGGACGCTTTCGTTGAAGGGGATGTTGCGGTTCAGGAACGCCGTCGCCTGGTGAGCGATCGGATCGGAATTCGTGATCTTCAATGTCTGTCCGGTGCGGAGCAGCACGACGTGCGGCTCGAACCGGCACTCGACGTTGTCCAGAACGACGGGCTCGGGCTCGGCGGCGGTCGCCGGCGCCGCCGGCGCCCGTCCGCTGGAGCGGACGTCCAGCCAGATCACCGCATTCGCCAAGCCGCCGTCCTCGGCGACCAACAGGGTGTCGTCCACCAACTGGAGCGGGCCGCAGACGTCGACGTCCTTGTTCACCTCGACCCGTCCGGGCTCGGGAGCCGGCCCCCCGAACAGCAGCCGGCCCTTCAGCACGCCCCCCGCGGACGGCTCCGCCGCGGCGCCGCGGGGCAAAACCGGGCCGTGAGCCGCGACGCCGAAGGCCAACGCCGCGGCCAGCCACGACGGAGAAAACGAGGACATAGGTCAGGGAAGTCTGCGAGCCGTGCCGGAATCCGCCCGTTGGACGGGGTCGGCCGCACTATAAACTGTTCCCCCGCCACCGTCCCCCGCAGTCCCCCCCGATCCCGCCGGAGTTCTCGTGATGCTCGCCTCCGCCCGCCGTTCGCTCGTCGCGTTTGCGTTCGCCGGCGCCGGCGCGGTCGTCGCCGCGCCGCTGTTCGCCGGCCCCGCCCGCACGCCGCTGCTCGCTCCCAAGCCCGCCGTGGCCGACGCCCCCGCGGCCGCCGACGGGGGGGACGAAGCGAAGATCGATTGGAAGTCCCTGACCGACGCCGAGTGGAAAAAGCGGCTCACGCCGGAGCAATACCGCATCCTGCGGAAGCACGGCACCGAGCAGGCCGGCACCGGCAAGTACGAGCACAGCAAGGTCGCCGGCGTGTACGAGTGCGCCGGCTGCGGACAGGCGCTGTTCGTCTCCGACGCGAAGTACGACAGCGGCTGCGGCTGGCCGAGCTTCACCGAGCCGGTCGACGGGCTGCAAAGCGAAGCGGTCGGCGCGACGCTCGACCGCCGGTTCGGCATGGTTCGGACCGAAGTGCACTGCAAGCGGTGCGGGGGCCACCTCGGCCACGTCTTCAACGACGGCCCCGGCCCGAACGGCCTACGGTTCTGCATCAACTCCGCCAGCCTGAAACTCGACCCGACTAAAGACGCGGCCGAAAAGGCGCCCGTTGAGAAGAGCGCCGGCGAGAAAGCGAACGCTGGGAACTGACCGGCGCCGGCCGGGAAGCCGCCCCGCCGCACGCAGACCTCTTCGCCCGCTGGCGGAGGCGGCGACGCTCGGCACGGCGTAAAAATGAGGCGAACGACCGCGGGGCGGTGGGCGGGACGCGCAGCGGCGCCCAGTTAATTGAGGCGCCACGAAACGGTTACCGAATCGTTTGGGGGATGAGAATCCGTTCCGCCCCGAGTTTCCCCACCGCCCTCTCGTCGGTTCCGCCATGCAGACCGCCCCCGCCCGCCGTTTGATCGCCGGTCTCGCCCTCGCGGGATCGGCCGTCGTCGTCGCCGCGCCGCTGTTCGCCGGTCCGGCCCGGACCCCGCTGCTCGCCCCCCGCCCCGCCGCCATGACTGACGCCGCCGAACAATCCGCCGCCGCGCCGAAGGCGCCGCAGGTCGATTGGAGCTCCCTGACCGACGCCGAGTGGAAGGCCCGCCTCACGCCGGAGCAGTACAAGATCCTGCGGAAGCACGGCACCGAACGGGCCGGCACGGGGAAGTACGCCGACAGTAAGGTCCCGGGGGTCTACGACTGCGCCGGCTGCGGCCTGCCGCTGTTCGACTCGAAAACGAAGTTCGACAGCGGCACCGGCTGGCCGAGCTTCTACCAGCCGATCGACGGCGTGAAAGGGGACAACGTCGGCGAGTCAGTTGATAAAAGCTGGTTCATGACCCGCACCGAGGTGCACTGCAACCGCTGCGGCGGCCACCTGGGTCACGTGTTCAACGACGGCCCGCGGCCGACGGGCCTGCGGTATTGCATCAACAGCGCCAGCCTCAAGCTCGATCCGGCCGAGGACGAGAAGGACTCCGACGAGCGGTAATCGTCCGTCCGACCGGTCGCCGCGCCGGCGCCCGGTCCGCCGCGGGCGCCGTCCGGGGCCGGCTTCCAACGGGCGTTGTCCGGCTCCGCGCCGCAGCCGTTCAGGGCCGCGACGGTCAGGAGAACAAGAAACGCGACGAGCGGCGGGCGCGGCATCGACTTCCCCCGGCGGCGGGGTTCAAGCGTCGGGATCGTCCGGGTCGCGGGCCAGCAACTGCTCGACCGCTTCCGGATCGTCGCCTAATTCGTGCAGCAGACGGTCCGGGGTCAGCGGCTCGGTGATGGCGTATTTCCCCTGACTCCACCGCAACAGATCAATGTTGCGGCAACGCTCGGAGCAGAACGGGAAGGCGCGGTCCGCCGGGCTGTCCCCCTCCGGTCGCACCTCCGGCGAGATCGTCGCGTCGCAGATCGGACAGGTGCGGGGGGCGATCATGGCGGGGCGGAGGGAACGACGGGGGGACGGGACCAGTCAGTCGGAGCCGGAAGATTTCGACTCGCTCTTGCCGCTTTTCGCTTTGCTGTCGGACTTCGACTCGGCGTGCGGCGCGGAGGATTTCTTATCCGCGTCGGCGGCCTTCTTATAACCCTCGCTGCGGTAGTCGGTCTGATAGAAGCCGGAGCCCTTGAACAAGATGCCGGCGCCGGCGCCGATCACCCGCTCCGCCTTCTTCTTGCCGCACTCGGGACATTTTTGGGTGGGCTCGGCGGTGATGGACTGGAACTCGTCCCAGCGGTGATCGCAGCCGCGGCACTTATAATCGTAGGTGGGCATGAACGGGACGCAAAACCGAGCGGAAGGCGGACGGGGGGCGGAACGGGAAGACTCGACGGCGGACGCGCGAGGCGGACGCGCCGTTAATCGTTGGCGGCGGTGGCAACGATCACGTGACTGGGCCGCACCACGCGATCGCCGGCGGCGTAGCCGCGCTGGGCCTCCTGAATGACCGTGCCGGGCGGCTGATCGAGGCTGGGCGCCTGGGCGAGGGCCTCGTGGAGGTTGGGGTCGAACATCTCGCCGACCGCGGGAATCGGGGTGATGCCCTGCTCGCTCAAGGCCTTCTCCAGGGACTTCAACACCGCCGCGACGCCGTCGACGAGGTCGTCGGCGAGCTTCTCGGCGTCGGCGCCGGCCTCGCGGCTGGATTTGGCGGCCTCCACGGCCCGCCGCAGATCGTCGAGGCTCGGCAGCAGGGCCTTGGCGAGCGGCACGGCGGCGTATTTGCGGCCTTCGTTCTGCTCGCGGAGGGAGCGTTTGCGGACGTTCTCCGTCTCCGCCTGAGCCCGCAGCAGCTTTTCGCGCAGCTCGTCCCGCTCCGCGGCGGCGGCTTCGTACTGCTCCCGAGAGTATTCCGGCTCCGGTTCGCCGGCGCCGTCCCCGGGGGGTTCGGCGAGTTCGTCCATCGGGCCGGGCTCCGGGGGCTGCGGGGCGCCCTCGGCGGTCGAGTCCTGCGGATAGTATTCCGCGGACTCGTCCGCGTTCGACTCGGGATCGGGGGCTTCGTTGGGGGAGGACATCGGAGGTTGTCGAGGGGATCGAGGAAGGGGCTACGACGGGGACGCGAGGGCGGGCGATAAACCCGCGGCCGGGTCAATCCTCGTCCAGCGAGAAATAGGTTTTCAGTTTTTCCAGCCAACCGGCCCGGTGGGGGGTGACGTGGGCGTGTTCGTGCTCGGCGAGGCGGCGGAGCAGTTCCTCGTGCTCCGGGGAAAGCTCCTTGGGAACCTCCAGCTTGAGCTTGACGAACAGGTCCCCGCCGCGGCCGCCGTGCGGGTCCGGCAGGCCCCGGCCGCGGAGCTTGAAGACGCGGTCCGGCTGGGTGCCGGGGGGCACGGTCACGGTTTCGCGGCCGGGCTCCTCGTCAAGTTCCGCGGCGAGCACCGGGACCTCCACCTCCGAGCCGAGGGCCAGTTGCGTGTAGGAGATCGGCACCTCGCAGGCGAGGTGCGACCCCTCCCGCTGGAACAGCGGGTGCGGCTTAACGGCGAGGTCGACGTACAGGTCGCCCGGCGGCCCGGCGCCGACGCCAGGCACCACCGTGCCCGGTTCGCCCTCGCCCCGCATGGCCAGTTGCATGCCGTTGTCCACGCCGGCGGGGACGTCCACCGACAGGGTGACGCGTTCCGGGATCATCCCCTCGCCGTCGCACTCGCGGCAGCGATTGGTCACCACCGTGCCGGCCCCGTGGCAGCGGGGGCAGGCGGTTTGCACGCGGAAGAACCCCTGGCTTTGCAGCACGCGGCCGGCCCCGCCGCACAGGCCGCAGGTGTCGGGGGCGGTGCCCGGCTCCGCCCCGCTGCCGTCGCAGGTCGGGCAGAGTTTGTGGCGGTCGACTTCGAGTTCCTTCGTGACCCCCGCGGCCGCCTCCGGCAGGGTGACGGTCAGCGAGGCGCGGAGGTGCCGGCCCCGCCGCGGCCGGCCGCCGCGGCCCCCGCGTCCGCCGGCGCCGCCGAACAGGCCGAAGCCCTCGAACAGATCGCCGAACGTCTCAAAGACGTCGCCGACGTCCTGAAAGCCGCCGCGTCCGCCGGACCCGTTGACCCCGGCGTGCCCGAAGCGGTCGTAGCGCTGCCGCTTCTCGGCGTCGGAGAGCACCTCGAACGCTTCGGCGGCTTCCTTGAAGCGTTCGGTCGCCTCGGGGCTGGGGTCGCGGTCCGGGTGATACTTCACCGCCAGCTTGCGATACGCCTTTTTGACGGTCGTCCCGTCGGCGTCCCGGGAAACGCCGAGCACCTCGTAATAGTCCCGTTGGGTGGGCATCCGGATCGGGCGGGGGGGGCGGGGGGGAGCGACGGGACGGACGGCGTGCCGAGATGGCAGACCGGCCCATTGTGCAGTTTTCGTGCCGAGTCGTCCTCCCCGCCGACGCGTCGCTCCGCCGCTTCACCGTCCCTTCGCCGGCGAACTTCGTCGCCGGCCGGCGGAGGCGGGGCGGGAATTCTCAGTTCAAGTTGGACTGCCGGTCCAGGAGCGACCGCCGGACTTCGACCGCCGGGACCGGGGGGCAGTCGTCCACCTCCTCGGCGGCGAGCACGGCCCGGATCAGCTCCGCAGCGCTGCGCACGCCCAGCTTCCGCATCGACGCCCCGCGGTGTTTCTCAACCGTCCGCTCCGTGATGCCGAGGTTGCGGGCGATCACCTTATTAGTGACCCCGGTGGCGACCGCCCGCAACACCTGCCGTTCGCGGGGGGTGAGCTTCTCCAGTTCCCGGACCGCCTCCTGCCGTTCCTTCCGGCGGTTTCGGACGGCGAGTTCGACCGTCACGTCCCGGCCGACGCTCTGGAACTCCAGCACGCGGCGGGGGGCGCCGGGGTCGCTCGGGTCGGGGGGGGCGAACAGGGCCCGGTTGGTCCATTCCTCCCAGCGGGTCGTGCCGCCGGGTCCCGGCAGGGGAAGCAGCGCCCGCACGCTCGGCTCCTCCGGGGTGACGGCGGCCAACTGGGTGCGGGCGTACTCGGTCGCCTCCGGATCGAGGTGATCGTAGATCGTCATCCGCCCGACGATCTCCTCGTCCGGCCCGCCCTTCGCCTCCAGGAACGCTCGGTTCGCATAGGTGATCAGGCCGTCCTCGGGACGGAAGCGGTTCACCATCTCCGTCAGGTCGTCCAGCACCGCCCGGCAGCGGCGTTCGCTTTCGGCAATCCGGGTTTGCGCTTCCAGCCGGTCCGTCACGTCGCGGGCGACGCTGTGAACCTCCACGAGCGCCCCGTCGGCGTCGAAAATTCCCCGCGTGACCCATTCCAGCTGCCGCACCACGCCGTCCTGTCGTGGGCAGCCGATGGTCGTCCGCATGAGCGGGGACTGCGGCGTCATCGCCCGGATGCGTTCCAGCACCTGAGCCCGGGTCGCGGAGTCCAGCTTCGCGAGGACGTTGGGGTAGGCGCCCCCCGGGGCGGAGGCCCGCCCGGAGTCCCCGCCGTCGCCCGCCGGGGGCGCGGCGTTCAGCGAACAATGCAGATCGAAGTTCGAGTTCGCGTCGAGCCCGAAGTATTCGCAAACGGTCCGATTGGCGAAGGTGAGGGCGCCGTCGGGCGTCCACCGGCAGACCATCTCCGGGCTGTCCTCCACCAACGAGCGGTAGCGGGCCTCGGTTCGGGCGAGCGCGTCCTGCATCTTTCGGCTCTCGGAGACGTCCCGGCCGACGCACTGATACTCCCGCAGCCGCGGCTCGCCCTCCGGGTCCTCCTCGAATAACGCGCGGAGGATCCAGGCGACCCGCACCCGTTCGCCCTCGGGCGTGATCACCTCGTTCTCAAAGTCCACGCACGGACGCTCCGGAGTGAGAGACTCCAGCGCCCGGTTGACTGATTCAAGGTCCTTTTCCTGAACCAGATCGCGGGTCTGGCGGCCCAGGATCTCGGACGGGTCGCCGCGGCCGACCAGGCGCGCGTAGGCGGGGTTGCAGAAGGTGACGAATTGATCGGGGGTGCCCCGGACGATGAACTCCGTCTGATCCGCGGTGACGGCCCGGTAGCGCCGCTCCGAGGCGCGGAGAGCGTCCTCGACGGCCTGCCGGTCGCTGGTGTCCACGGCGAGGCCGAACAGACTTTCGTGCCCCGCGAGGTCCATCAGATTGACGTGCATCTGGACCGGCCAGAGGCCCCCGTCGGGGCGGAGCAACCGGGTCGCGTGCCCCGTCGACGGGGTCGCCCGCAGCTGTTCGAACGTCTCCGCCGCCGAGCCGTGCGGCCACTGCGGGTCGAGGTCGACGATGGATGCCCCGATCAACTCCGCCCGGCTGCGACCGGTGAGGGCGGCGAACGCGGCGTTCGCCCGGACGACGTTCAACCCCCCGTCGAGCCAGAAGACGCCGCACCCGGTTTCGTCGAGGGCCGCCCGCAGCGAGTCGTCCCCGTCCGGCCCTAAGGAGACGGACTCCGGTCGTTCCACCGCGGGAGCCTGGTGCGAACTAGGAGGCGTGGCGTCCATCGTTTTCCCATGCGAACAACCCGAATGGTTCTCTACCGGACGATTGTGAACCGATCGTCGGTCGCACTGCCACCCTACCCATCCAGAGACGTCCATGGGTTTCCGTCGCCTGCGGACTGTGCCACCGGTCGCCGCCGCGTCGGTGCGCGGGGGGAAGCGACGGCTCACGCACGTGTGCGGGGGTGACCGATGCCGGGCTGCGTCCCGGCGTTGACTCGTCCGCCCGCCGCCCGCCGCCCGCGGCGGTCTCGGGCGGCCCCGGCGTCGAACCCCTCTTGCTCCCGGCCGCCGGCGCGATCTAGCGTCCGCCCCGGTCCCCGCCGCGTCCGCCCCCCGTCCGATATGCCGAACCGCTCCGCCCGGCGCGATCGCTCCGCTCGCCCGGCGCCCGCCGAGCGGCGGGCCGCCCGACCGCCCCTCCGCCGCGTGCGGCTGGGCGTCGCCCGCCCGGCGCCGACGCTGGCCGTGTCGGCGATCGCCCTGTTCGGCAGCGTGTTCGCGCCCGGCTGCGCCGCGTTGAAGCAGAAGTGGGACGAGGCGGTCGCCACGGACGTGTCCTCCCCCGCGGTGCCCGAACCGCCGATCCGCATCCCCGGCGCCGTGGCCAGCGCCGACGCCGACCCGACCCGCAGCGCCGACGTCGGCCCCGATTCCTCCGACTCCCCGACCGGCATCGAACTGGTCGAGGCGGAGGTCGACCCGGCCGCCCCCCGGCGGTTCGAAGACGCGGACGTCGTCGCCACGGTGAACGGCGAGCCGCTGCTGGCCGGCGACCTGCTGCAGTTCGAGGTGCAACTCAACGCCGCCGCCGCGAAGATCGCCGCCGCCCCGGACGCCGGCGCCGTCGGCCCCGGCGACCCGCCCGGTCTGACGCCCGCCCAGCGGGCGATGCTGATGGCTCAGATCGACGCCGCCCGGAACAAAATCCTCGCGGAGCGGCTGCCGGCGAAGATCGAGGAGGCGCTGCTCGCCCAGCGGATGCGGCGGACTATGAAGAAGGAGCAATTGGAGAAGCTGAACGAGGCCGTCGGCACCCTGTTCGACCAGACGGAGCTGCCCGTGATGCTGAAGAAGGCGAACGTCCAGGCCGCCGCCGCCGGCCGGTCGCCGGTTCGATCCAAAGAGGAGCTGCGACGCCTGATGGCCGAGCAGGGCTTGGACCTGGACGCCGTCGTCGCCGCCTGGAAGCCCCAGCAGATGGCGATGGCGTACATCGAGCAGAAGACCGGCATGTCCTCCATCCGCATCTCCCGGCAGGAGGTGCAGGACTACTACGACGCTCACCGCGAAGACTTCACCCCGCCCAAGGCGGCCCGCTGGGAGCAGATCGAGGTCCCCTACGAGAACGACGCCGGCCGGGCCGCCGCGCTGGACGTGGTGGAGGCCGCCGCCGGCGACCTGCGCCGCGGCCGCTCGTTCGCGGAAGTGGCGACGACCTACAGCCGCGGCCCCAAGGCCGAGGAGGGCGGCCGCTGGGACTGGACCGCCCCGGACGCCCTGCCCAACAAGAAACTGGCCCGGGCCCTGTGGGAACAGCCGGTGGGCGAGGTGGGCGCGGCGTTTGACTGCCCGCTTTCCCCGGACGGCTTTCCGCCGGGCGGGGCCTACCACATCGTCCGCGTGATCGAGCGCCGCGGCGACGCCCCCCCGCCGCTGGACGACCTCCGAGAGCAGATCGAGACCAAGATCAAGGCCGAACGCCGCCAGGAGGCCGTCGCCGCCCTCATCGCCCAGGAACGGGCCGCCGCCCAGATCGAGGTCTACGTCCCCGGCGTCGAGTGGCCGCCGGAGGCATAAGGTTCCCGTCCGCCGCGGCGGGCGGCCTCACGCCCCCGCTCCCGCCGCTTGCCCTGCTGATACAGGGCCTCCATCTCCGCCAGCGAGACCTCGCCCAGTTCCTTCTCGCCGAGCTGCGATTCGATATACCGCACCCGATCGGCGAATTTCCGGTTGGAACGCAGCAACGCCTGCTCCGGGTCCAGGCCCCAGCGGCGGGCGACGTTCGCCAGGACGAACAGCACGTCGCCCAGTTCCGCCTCCGCCCGGTCGCGGCGGGCCGGGTCGGCGATCGGCTCGTCGGGCACCACCGGGCCCTCGATGCCGGCGGGCACGGCGTCCGGCTCGTCGGCGTCGAACAGTTCGCGGCTGAACTCCGCCAATTCCTCGGCGAGTTTGTCGAACTGCATCCGCCGGTCCGGGAAGTCGTAGCCGGCGGCCGCGGCCCGCCCGGACAATTTTCGTGCGGCCGCCAACGCCGGGAGACCGGCCGGGATGCCGTCGAACACGCTCCGTTTCGGGGCGGCGTCGCCCTGCTCCCGTTCCGCCCGCTTGGCGTTCGCCCACAGGGCCTTCACCTCGGCGGCGTCGGCGGCCTGCGCCTCGCCGAACACGTGCGGGTGCCGGCGGACCAGCTTGGCCCGCAGCGCGTCCGCCACCTCGGTGAGGGTGAACAGCCCGTCGTCCGCGGCGATCTGGGCGTCGAGCAGAACCTGGAGCAGCAAATCGCCCAGTTCGTCCCGCACCGCCGCGGCCTTTTGCGGACGGGTCGGGTCGTCGGGGGCCGCGGCGGTCAGGGCGTCGATCGCCTCGAACAGCTCGTGCGTTTCCTCCAGCGTGTGCGGCTTGATGCTGGCGAGCGTCTGGGCCCGGTCCCACGGGCAGCCCTCCGGCCCGCGGAGCGTCGCCACCACGTCCGCGACCGCCCGCACCGCCCGTTCGAGGTCCGGTCCGGGCGGCGTGCCGGCAGGGGGACGGCCGGACGCGGGGGGCTCGGGAGACGACACGGAGCAGCGGCGGGGCGACGGGGTCGAAGGACGGACGAAGCGAGAGCATACTGTCGCCCCGTGCTGCCCCGCGCCACCCCCGCCCCGCTGGACGACGCCCCGCCGAACGGGACCGTCGTGTTCGTGACCGACTTCGGCACGGAGGACACCTACGTCGCCCAGATGATCGGGGCGCTGCTGCGGACCGACCCACGGGCCCGGGCGGTCGCCGGCTATCACGCCGTCCCCCCGCAGGACGTGCCCGCCGGGGCGGAGGCCCTGGGGGAACTGGTCGCCGCGTTCCCGCCGGGCACCACGTTCGTGACCGTGGTGGACCCGGGCGTCGGCACGGAGCGGCCGATCCTCGCCGCGGCCGCCGGCGGGATGTTCCACGTCGCCCCGGACAACGGCCTGCTCGCCCCGCTGCTGGCGGCCGACCCGTCCGCGGAGGTCGTGCGGCTCCCGCAGGAGGGATCGCGGTCCCGCACCTTCCACGGCCGGGACCTGATGACCCCCGCGGCAGGCCGACTCACCCGCGGCGAGCCGTTGGCGGCGCTGGGTGAACGGGTCTCGGAGTGGGTGAGTCTCGACCGTCCGGCGCCGGAGCAGCGGCCCGACGGCGCCGTCGTCGGCCGCGTCGTGCGGGCGGACCGGTTCGGCAACCTCATCACGAACGTCTCCCGCCGCGACTGTCCGACCCCCGCCGCGGCCACGGTCGCCGGCCGCACGGTCCCCGTCGCCGGGGCCTACGGCGAGGTCGTCGAGGGCGAACCGCTGGCGCTGATCGGCTCGAACGGCCGCTGGGAGATCGCCGTCCGCAACGGCAGCGCCGCGGCCGTATTGAACGCCGCCGCCGGCGCCGCCGTCACGTTTCGTCCCGCGTCCTAATTCCACCGCCCGCCGCCGTGCCCCCCGGCCTGTTCGTCACCGGCACCGACACCGACGTCGGAAAAACCTACGTCGCCGCCCGCCTCGCCGAGCGCTTGCGGGGGGAGGGCAGGACCGTCGGCGTTTATAAACCGGCGTGCAGCGGGGCGGAGGTCTTTCACGGGGAGCCGGTCTGGGGCGACGTGGAAGCCCTGCGGTCCGCCGTCGAACGGCCGGTCGCGGAGGACGATCTGATCTGCCCGCAGCGGTTCGTCGCCCCCCTCGCCCCGCCGATCGCCGCCGCCCGGGAGGGGAGAACGGTCGACGCCGAGTTATTAACGACCGCCGCCCGACGATGGGCCGACCGCTGCGACGTCCTGATCGCCGAGGGCGCCGGCGGACTGCTCTGTCCGTTGGCCCTGCCGGAGGACGGACCGGCCGTGACCGTGCTGGACGTCGCTGCGGCGCTGGGCTACCCCCTGCTTATTGTCGCCCGCGCCGGACTGGGCACGGTCAATCACACGCTCCTCACGCTTGCCGTCGCCCAGGCCCGCGGCCTGCCGGTCGCCGGGGTGGTGTTGAACGAGATCGACGCCCGGGAGCGGGAAGTCGCGACGAACGCCGCCATGATCGAACGCTGCGGCGGGGTCCCCGTCCTCGGCGTAATCCCGCCGGGCGGCGAACTGCCGGAGGCGTTGAACGGGTCCCTCTGCCGCCCGCCCGTTTCGATCAATTAATCCGAAGCGTCAACGAGGGACGCTTCAGTGCGTTGCGCGGATCGCCGTAGCGGCGGCTTCCAGCC
>NZ_JBINJD010000144.1:0-12789 GCF_043951915.1 Alienimonas sp. DA493
CCCCCCGCTCGCCTTCGCTCGCCCTCAGTTGCCCGGCGTGGGGCCGCCGAAGCCGCCGCCGCCGGCGTTGAAACCGCCGCCGCCGACGCCGGTGTTCGTGCCGGCAAAGGTGAAGTTGAACACGTCGATCAGGTTCGTGAACTGCGGGGCCAGCGACAGCCGCACGAACCGGCGGTCCGGGCTGACGACCGCGGTGGCGGAACTGGCGACGCCCTCTGAAATGAGTTGCACGTTCGGCCGGTACCCGACGGCCCCGACGCCGCCGCCGAGTTGGTTGTTCACCCCCGGCGCCGGGCCGAAGCCGCGGCCGCCGGCCACGCCGGCGCCCCGGTCGGTCAGGTCGGCCAGTCGCAGGCGGCGGGCCCGCGGGGGCGGGGTCTGTTCGTCGACGCTGGTCAGGCTCACCCGGCGCCCGCCGCGGAGGGTGATCAGGGCGGGCGTGTGCACGGCCTTCAACGGCACGGTGAACTCCTCGCGGCTCTCGGAGGGCGAACCGAAGTGGCGGATCACCTCCACCCGCACCCGCTGACCGACCGGCTCCCCCGTCGTCAGGCCCATGTCCAGCAGGTAGACCCCGCTGAAGGCCGTCGGGGCCCGGTATTCCTCGACGGCGGTCTCCCGGGCGGGGCCGAAGCCGTCCCGCACCAGCACGCCGCCGCCGGCGCTGCGCGGGACGGTCGGCCCGGTGACGGTGCCGGGGGGCTCGGTGACGGTGAGGTCCACGTCGGCGTCGCCGCTCCAACGGACGCGGACGATCAGGTCCGCCCGGTGGGCGTCGTCCAGTTGGGCGTTCGCGGAGGCCAGCGCCGCCTCGTCGCCGCGGCGCCGCAGCTCCCGCAGGGCGGATTCGGCGATCTGCTCCGCCCGCTCCCGGGCCGGTTCCGCCCGGACTCCCCAGGCCGTCCGCAGCACGCCCGCGGCGGCCCAGACGGCGTCCAGCGGGCGCTCCGCGGGGTCCGCCATTTCCAACGCCATGCCGTAGGGCTTGGCGACGTCCGGGGCGTCTTCGGAGGCTTGCTGACACAGCTCGACCGCCCGCCGGTCCAGCCCCAGTTGGTGCATGTAGGTCGCCGCGGCGAGCAGGGCGGCGGGGTCGGCGGCCTCCGGGCTGAACCCGCCGAGCACCGCGTCGGCGACCTCCTTCTCGTCCGCGCCCGTCAGCTTGAGGGTCAGGCCGAGCACCTCGAACATCCACGGCCGGGCCTCGCCGGCGTCAATGCGTTCCCGCAGCAGGCGGATGATCTCCTCGTGCTCCCCCGCCCGGCTGAGCTGCCGGATCTGCCGGGTGAATTTGCGGTCGATCTCCAACCCCTCCGCCATCCCGTCCGGCAGCGCGTCCGGGCCGGCCGGTTCGCCGCCCTGTTCCCCCGCAGACGCAGAACCGCCCGGGCGGGACGGGGTCCCGGCCGGGCGGTCGTTCGAACTGGCGGACGCCTCAGCGTCGGCTAGCGGCTTTTTTTTTCCGCGGCATCGCCGCCGTCGACCCGCAGAGTCTCCGGGGGCAGGCTGAACGCCCCGCCGCCGAAGCCGCCGCCGCCCATCCCCCCCATGCCGCCGCCCATACCGCCCATGCCGCCGCCCATACCGCCCATACCGCCGCCCATGCCGCCCATCATGCCGCCCATACCGCCCATCATGCCGGACATGATCGGGATCACGAGGTCGCCGACCGGATAGACGCGGGTGAACAGTCGCTCGTCGGCGTAGTCCTGCGTGGTGATCTTCATCACCTCGTCCTCGACGATGTACGTCAGCGGGACGTCGTTGACGCTTTCCAGCAGCAGTTTAAGGGCGCTTTTCAGCTTCACGCCCTCCAGCACCGGCGGGTTCTCGATCGCGAGGTCCCGCAGGTCGATCCCCTCCAGGTCCAGTCGGGCGTTGTCCGGGAGGATCGTGATCTGATGGAGGCCAGCGAGGGCGTCCAAGGCCTCGGCGAGGGTGTCGCCCGGCCGCAGCCCGGCGAGGCTGGTCGGCTGGTCGAGGGCAGCGCGGATGCGTTCTTCCGCGGCGCTGTCCGCCTGCAGGCTCACGGCGCTGTAGCGGGCCTTCCGGCGCCGGGAGAGTTCCTCCCAGACCGCCGCGGCCGGGAACCGGACGGGCGGCTCGTCCGGGAAGGGCACGTGGCTCAGTTCGACCTGGTACAGCGTCTCGAGGAACCGGTCGTTGCGGATGCTCCGCAGACGGAACGCCTTGTTGAGCTGCCCGGCCGCCTCGGAGGTGAAGACCGCCGCGGTCGCCGGCATGTTGCCCGGACGCAGGTTGACCGCCGCCCGGGCGAAGTCTTCGGCTTCCTCGTAGGCGAAGTCGTCGCCGTGCACTGCGTCGTCGATGGAGGCCCGCACCTGGTCAATCAGCTGTTCGAGATTCTCCTCCTCGGTCCGCAGGGCCTCGAGGGCCCGGAGGGCGGCGATCTCCTCGGACTCCCGCACCTGACGGAGCAGTTCGTTTTCGTTGGCCTGGATGGACAGGTTGCGGGCCTGCTGGATCTCCGCCTCCAGTTGGCGTTCCAGCTGGGCCCGCACGACCGGGTTGACGTCCTCGGCCGTCTGCACGCTCAGCAGGGCCTGCTTCAGTTCGACGATCGCCAGGTCCGGGTTGCGGCCGGCGTAGAGGCGGGTCTGATCGATCGCGCGGCCGACCGCCGTCGCCAACTGCTCGGTGCGGACGACCTGCCGGTCGAAGGCGCCGACGACGCTCTCCTGAGCGACGTCGCCGTCCCGCTTGATGAGGTCGCGGTCGAGGTCGTCCGGGCTGCTGGGGTCGCCGGAGAACTCGTCCTCGGAGGCCGGATCCCCCACGGTTCCGGTCGCGTTCGGGACGTCCCGTTCCTTGCCGTCGTCGAAGATCTCGTCGGTGACGTCGTCGTCCCGCAGCTCGGCCTGCGTCTCCTGAGCTTCGAGCCGGATCCGTTCCTGCACGTCCGGGACCCCGACCTGAGCCTGGGCGGCGGGCAGGGAGACGGCGGCGGCGGCGATCGCCAGGGGCAACGCCCGGCGAACCAGACGCGGCAAGCCGAGGGCCGAACGGGACGACAGGCCCGGGAGCGGGCGGCGAGAGCGGAGCGACATGGGGGCGTCTCCCGGGGTGAAGGCGTGTGGGGAACAGGTGGATTCGGCGGCTGCCAGTCTACCGGACGGGAGCGCCCGAGCGGGCGACGGAATCCGGCGGCGGGGCGGAAAAGTCTCGCCGGTCCGCCCAGTCGGGCGGGTTGTGCGAACGCTCCAGCCGAAGCGTCGCACGGGGCTCGATTTTCCGAAAACGGCGTCGGCCGATCCGACGCCGAGCCGTTCTCCCTGACTTCGACCGGAACGCTCCGCCGGCCGCATTGAGCCGACGAACGCACGGGTCCGGCCGATTCTGCCGACCGCGCCGCCGTCGTCGTCGTCGGGCGCCACGCCGCCCGCACGCCCTCGCCGCAGGGCGATCCTCAGAGCGTCTCGCCCAGCACCTCGGCCCGCCGCAGGTACATCGCCTGCAGCGTCTTGCGGGGGAGCAACCGCACGAGGCGGTCCTTGTAGGTCAGACGGCCGGTTTCGTCGCGACCCAGTTCGCTCAGCACAGCCTGGGGGGCGAAGCCGGCCTCGAGGGCGGCGTAGGTCTCCGGGTCGACGCCGCGGCCGTTCTCCAGGGAGCCCAGCACGTCGTACCCGCCGGCGAGCGTCACGAAGGCGTTCACCCCGTTGGCGGCCGGCACGTAGCGGCCGGACTGCTCCAGGGCGAGCTGCGCCCGCCGCAACCCCTCGTATCCCTGTTTCATGCGGATGACGATCGCGTCGTCCACCGGTTCCTGCCGGGCCTCGGCGACCGGCAGCAGCGGGCCATCGGACAGACGCCCGGCGACGAACGCCGCGGCGAGGAGCCCCCCGAACGCCAGGGTGCGGAGGCCGAGGGAGCGGACGGGACGCGGGCGGTTCGACACGACGGCGGCGACGGTGAGAGAGCGAAAGGCGTTCGGAACGGTACGCATCGGACCGCCCCGCCCCGCCGCTGGCAACCCGGGACCGCCCGATCGGCGGCCCCGCGGGGCGGAAAGCGGTCGAACGTCCCGGCCGTGCGGGCGGGGGTTGCTGCGCGGGATTGACCCGGCGGCCGCCCCCGACCGACAAAGGAGGATCAACGCGGCGGACCGGTTCTTCGGTCTTCCCGTCACGACCGCCCGCCGGGTCGCTATCATTCCCGCCGTACCCGTTCGCACGCCCCCGGAGACGCCGCCTTGCGACTGATTCAACGGGCGATTCTGTGGGAACTGCTGCGGGTGTTCGGCTTCCTGCTGGCGGTCCTGACCGTGCTGCTGGTGTTCGTGGGCGTGGCCCAGCGGGCGAGCGAGGAAGGTCTGGGGGCGGAGCAGATCGCCCAGATCCTGCCGTACATCGTGCCCTCGCTGATGCCGTTCACGATCCCGGCGACGCTGCTGCTCAGCGTGTGCATCGTGTACGGCCGGATGGGCGGGGATCAGGAGGTGATCGCCGCGAAGGCCGCCGGCGCCCACGTCTTCTCGCTGCTGGCCCCGGCGTTCCTGCTGGCGGTCGTGCTGAGCGTCTCCAGCTTCGTGCTGACCGACCGCGTCATCCCCTGGGCGATGGGGAACATCCAGCGGATCGTCTCCGACGCGATGGAGGACCTGTTCCTCGACTTCCTCCGGACCACCAACCGCTTCAGCGACCCCGAGCGCGGGCTGATGATCACCGCCCGGGACGTGGAGGGGAAAACGCTGATCGGCCCGCAGTTCCGCTACGCCCCCGCCGGCCGCAGCCCGGTCACGGTGACCGCGGAGCGGGCGAACGTGCGGTTCGACCTGGAGGAGAACGTCGTGCGGGTGGAGATGCACCGCGGCCTGCTCCAGTCCAGCGGGAGCGTCAACGGGTACTTCGAGCGGGAGGTGCGGGCCTTCCCGCTCGGCGATTCCGAGGAGGAAACGAAGCCCCGTCACCGCACCACGGCGGACCTGTTCCACCAACTCGAGGTGCTGAAGGAAAACACCGCCGCCCGGGAGCGGCACGCGGCGGCGGTCGCCACGCTGGACCTGACGCTCGGCGAACTGCCGCGGCCGGACCGACTGGCGCCCTCGCCGCCCCCGCCGACGAAAGCGGACATTCCCGAGCACAAGGTGCGCACGGAGATCTACTCCCGGCCGGCGATGGCGGCGAGCTGCCTGTTCTTCGCCCTGATCGGCGGGACGTTCAGCATCAAGCTGGGGCGCAGCAGTTTTCTGACGACCTTCATGATCTGCTTCGTGCCGATCCTGCTGGTGTACTACCCGATCACGCTGGGGATGCTGAACCTGGCCAAGCACGGCGACGCCGACCCCCGCTGGACGGTGTGGGTCGGGAACGCCTTGATCGGCGTGTGGGGCCTGATCACGCTGCGGCAGGTCGCCCGCTTCTGACGGGCCCGCGGACGGCAGGGACTGCCGGCGGGGCGGGCGTTTCCCCGACGCGGCGGGAGGGCATCGGGCCCGCCCCGTTGACGGAGCCGGGGTCGGCGGTCAGCATCGGCTGCGCAATTCCCCGGAACCTCCCGACCGATTTAAGCCGCTCATGCGAATCTCTCTTCCGCCCCGCCCCCGCCGACTGCTGACCGCCGCGTTGTTCGCCGTCTGCGTCGCGGGGCTCACGGCGCCGATGGCGTCCGCCCAAGGCGACCTCGACGCCCAACTCGAAGCGATCCGGGCTCGTGAAAAGGCGCTGGACGAGAAGGTCGTCGAGCTGCAGACGGAGTACCGCACGGCCGACGAGGCGCGGAAGCAGGAGATCGAGGCCGAGGGCGAGCAGCTGTTCGAAGACTTCCAATCGAACGTCGTGAAGCAGCGGGATGCGCTGATGAGCGCCGCGGAGTCCGCCCCGCAGCTCAGCGAGCCGGTCGCCGTCTGGGCCGCCACGAACGCCTTCGGCGAAAACAACTACGCCAAGGCGGAGCAGTTCTCCAAGAAGCTGCTGGCGACCGCCCCCCAGAACCGGATCGGCCTGAACCTGCTGCCGGCCTCGCAGTTCGCCCAGCAGAAGTTCGCCGAGGCGGAGCAGAACTTCGCCAAGGCCGAGGCCGCCGGCGTGCTGCTCCAACAGTTCGCCAGCTTCGCCGAGGCCGCCCCGCAGTACAAAGAGTACTGGGCCCAGGAGCAGGCGACCCGGCAGAAGCAGGCGTCGATGAACCTGCCCCGCGTCGTCTTCAAGACCACCAAGGGCGACATCACCCTCGAACTGTTCGAGGAAGAGGCCCCGAACGCCGTGGCGAACATGATCACCCTCGTGGAGAGCGGGTTCTACGACGGCACGAAGTTCCACCGGGTCATCCCGAACTTCATGGCCCAGGGCGGCGATCCGAACTCCAAGAACGACGACCCCAGCGACGACGGTCGCGGCGGCCCCGGCTACGCGATCGACAGCGAATTCGACAAGCCCGGTGCCCGCAAGCACTTCCGCGGCACGCTCTCCGCCGCCAACAGCGGTCCGGACACCGCCGGCAGCCAGTTCTTCCTGACCCACCTGCCGACCCCGCACCTCAACGGCCGCCACACCGTCTACGGCCGGGTGCTTGAGGGCCAGGAGGTGGTCGACAGCCTCCAGATCGGCGACGTCATTCAGGACGCCGAGGTGATCAACAAGCGGAACCACCCCTACACCGTCGAGAAAAACTCCAACGGCTGAGGCTTCCTGGTAACGCAGCGGCCCCGCGGGGCCTCTGCGGAGGAGACCTCTTGACGGCGCCGAGCGCCGTGCGACAATGGGAACGTGTTCGGAACCGCGTGCGAACGTCGCGGGCGGTTCCGGGTCACGCCGTACCGGGGGCGATCGGATTCGACTGGTCCGTCTCGGGTCGGGGTGGCGTGCCGAGGTTGATCGGTTGGCCTCGTAAAAAGCCGATCACAACGATGACTGCCAAACCGCAGTTCTCCCTCGCGGCCTAGAAACCCTAGACCGCGCCGACTGAAGGGGCCACGTCGGAGGCGCCTGAAAGTCGGTCACAAATCCGACTAGCTTCATCCCAGCGCCCGCTACTGATGAAGCGAACCCCGTGGTGGGCTGGCGTCGACCCGGTTTTGTCCGATGAACCGGCCGGCGTGAGATCAATCAAAGGACTACGCACGTAGAGGCTTCGGCTCAGCGTTCGCAGGACGGGGGTTCAATTCCCCCCGCCTCCACTGACCCGTCCCGGCTTGCCGGGGCGGGTTTTTTCGTATCTGTCTACGACGCAAGGGGTTACAGCCTTTTTCGCGGGCTGGAGAGAGCTGCGTGCGGCCCCTGGACGAGCGGATGGGTGGTACAGTGGGTGGTACAAGGTGGCGTTTTGGGTGGTACAAGGGCACGTTGGAGGCTCCTGTACCACCCAGTACCACCCGCCATGCCGACGCCACCGACGTCCGACCGGGTCACCCGCGCTTCCGGCCTGCCGAGGCGAGACCGGCGCCGCAATCGGTACACGCTCTCCGTGGGCGGCCGGGGCGATCGTCGGCGCTGGCACGTCCCCGGCGACGTGCCGCCGGCCGAGGCGGCCGCGCGGCGGGAACGCATTCGGGCCGTGTACGAGGCCGAGGGACGCTGGACGGACGTGGCAGTTCACCTGGCGGACCAGATCCGGACCACCGGTTCGGCTGATCCGAGGGGGGCCGGCCAAATGGCCGCCGAGGCGGCCCGACGGGCGACCGGGGCCGTGATCAGCGCGAGCTGGGGCCTTCACCTGATCCGCCGTCTCCACCAGGGCGTGCCGATGACCGACGAGGCCGAGGGCGACAGTGACGCCGCCAAGAGCGCCCGGCGGCGTCTCCGTCAGACGGTGATTTCCGGCTACGAGGCCGCTGTCCGTCTGGATGCCCTCGGGGAACCGATTCCCCCTCCCCCCAACGACCTGCCGGACGCCGCCGCCCTGGCCGCGGGGGCGGCCCGCATCGTTCGCACCGGCGCGCCCCCCCGCAGCGTCGAAGGCACGCTGCACGGGGCGTTGACGCGGTATCTGGCGCACGTGCGGGACGAGGCCCCCCGCTCCGCCGACCGCCACGCCAAGATCCGAGCGTTGCTGACCCGGCACGACGACTTGCAGCTGGCCGCCCTCGATCTAGACGCCTGTCGCCGGATCGTGGATTACTGGCGTCGGCGGCCCGAAAACTTGCGGACCGGCGACCGTTACACGGCCAAGCGGGCCCGGCAGATGGTCGCCGAGGCCCTGCGGTTTCTTCGTTGGCTGCACCTGGACGGCGATTCGGCGTGGCGTGAACCGGCGGACCTGCATCGGCTGGACCGCCGCGTCTCGGCGGACACGCCGGACGAGCGAACCGCCGCCGGCACCGGCATGGTCGAAACGTTCAGCGCCGACGATCTGGCCAAGCTCCTGAGGCACGGCGATTGCGCCGACCGGCTGTTGCTCACACTGGCGCTGAACGTATCGGGCGGGGCGGCCGAAGCCGGTCGGGTCGCCTGGGGTCACCTGCACCCGGCGGGTCGGCACCCGTGGGCGGTCCAGGGGTTGGACGTCCCGCCAGCGGAGCATGGCTGGATCGGGTTCGTCCGGGCCAAGTCCGGCGTCATGGGTTGGTGGCCGATGTGGGAGACCACGGCCCGCCTCCTGGCCGAGGCCAGGGCCAGGGCCGGGGCCGAGGACGCCCCGTCGGACCGTCGGGTGCTGCTCACCTCGGCCGGTCGACCGCTTTACCGGGACGGCGGAGGCGGGTACTCGGCCCTGAAAAATGCCCAAGCCGGCGTAGCCAAACGGTGGACCGCGCTGCGGAAGCGGTGCGAAGAAGCCGGAGACCCGGTGCCGAACCTGCCGTTCGGAGCGGTTCGCAAGGCGTTCCCCGGCTGGGCGACGCAGGCGGGGGTGACCGCCGACGCCGTCGAAACCGTGCTCTGCCACGGCAGCCCGCACCCGTCCGGCCCGCTGCTCTACCGACACTACAGCAGTCGACCGTGGCGGGCGGCGTTCGCGGCGGTGCGGGAATACGGCGACTACCTGGAGCGACCGCTGACTGCGGGGTTTCAGCGTTCATAGCTCCTGATGGTGATCGGATGCGCCCCACAGCCTCATACGCCTGACGCCGGGCGAGCGAGGCGTGGCCGACCCCGCGCGGCCGGCGGCGGCGGTGGACCGTGGCGTACCGCGCGGAGCCGGCTCGTGGGCCGTCCGTCCAGGACCGCTGGCGGGCCGTGGCCCTGAATTCCCCGCACCGCCCCGTCACGCTGGAGGCGGTGCCGCCGGGACGGGTCGCCTTGCTGGCGGAGCCGGAGGGCGTCAGCCCACACAGTCGCCACTCGATCGTAGTCGACTGCCTGTTCTGCCCACCGACCGAACGGCCCCGATTGGAGCGGCTGCTGCGGTCCGCGAGGTGTGCGGCGGACGCTTGGCGGTCGACCGGCGAGCCCGGCGACGGACGGTCTGACCTCGGCGACGGCTGCACCGTCGAACTGTGGCGGGGTCTGCTACCGCCGGATATCCAGCGGTACCCCGACGTTGGCGGTCCGGGCGCCGCAGCCATCGCGGACTGGTCGCCGCCGGCGACGAGGGGGCCATGCTGATCGGCGGCCGCGGTCGCCGGGAGCCGCACGTCCTCAGCGACCGCGCCCGGGATCCGGCGAAGTCGCCGCCAACCACCTGCGGGCGCTGCGGGAGATCGACCTTGTGCGCCTCTCACCGACCCACGGCGCGACGGCCACGCCCCGGGCGTCCCGGACGAGAGCGAGTCCGCCAGCGACTCCGTCGATCCGACCGGCCCCGACCGCACCGCGAGGGCGACGGCCACGGGGGGGCGAGGGCAACGGCGACGGCATCCGGCTGATGCCGGTGGGGCTGGACCCGACGTTGGTGGAGCGTTTCCACAAGTCGCCCCCACGGCCGCGGTCTATGGCCGCTAAGGCCCCGCACGACGCCCGACCGGCCGCGGCGGAGTCGGTGCGGCAGTCGGCCCCGGACGTCATCTGGGAGCGCCTGGGGGTCCGCCTCGCCGCCGCCACCCCGACGGAGACAGCCGACCTGCTGATCGCCGCCGGGGCCTTCGCCGGCGATCGTCGCGGCGGTGACCTGCGGTTCGCCCCTCTCCAAGTCGACCGATGGGTGTTCGCCTCGCCGCGATCTTATCTGGCCCGACGGCCGGGCTTTTGGCGGGCGCCGCAGTCCAGGACTGGGTAGATTGGCCGGGAGTGGGTGCGGCAAAACGCGCTCGCAATAACACCGCCGCCCGCTCGGTCAGTCCGCCGCCGTGATCGGTGCGGGCCGCAACGAGGCGGGCGGCAGCGGCCGTCAGTGACGACGGCCGATCGCGGCGCCGGCCCAGGGGCGCCGCTGCCCACTCGGTCGTTGGGGTCCGACGCCTCTGTCGGTCAGCACCCACACGGGCTCGGATCGCCCGGAGTGTATCTCCACCGCGGCCTGTGGGCGCTCCCGCTCCGTCTCTCTCGGCGCCGCCCCCGGCGGCGTTCGCCCTTTTCCCTTCGGAGGCCCCGGTCCGCCGTGCCTGCCCAATACGAAATCGATTACGAAGATCTCGCCGACGAGACTCCCGAGGAGTGGGTCGAACACGCCAGGGAGGGGGACCCGCGAACTGCTCCGCCGCGGGCGCTGCTCCGGGGGCCGGAGGTCCGCGACGCCGCGGGCTACGACCGCGTTCCGCTCGCGGTGGTTCGGGAGTACGGGGAATGCGCGATCACCATGGGGATCTTGCGCCGGCACCTCAACGTGCCGACCAACAAGGCCTACCCCAGCGTCGAGCGGATCGCCGGACTCGCCGGCTACTCTGAGCGGACCGTGCAGCGCCATCTCAAGAGGCTGCAAGAGCCAGGCCCCAGTGAGTTCAACGACGGGCTGATCTACCAGGACGGACGGATGGGGGCGAACGTCTACCGTTTTACGCCGCGGGCGCTGGCGGCCTACGCGATCGGCCCCCGCCCGAGCGGCCGGGGGAAAGACGGGTACGGCGTGCTGCCGCACTGGGCGTCCCGGTTCGATCTCCCGCCGAAACACCGGCTGCTGTACGCCTATCTTCTGAGCAAAGTCTGCGCACTGCTGTCGCAGTGGCGGAAGTGCGTGAACGGGGAGTTGGACGACGCCCACTCCGACCATGAGTGGCTGCGGCTTGCGCCGGCCCTCGACCCGGCGGAAATCAGGAGCCGGCTCGGGTACTCACGCCAGACGGTCAAGGCCGGCATCGAGAACCTGCACCGGCGGCGCTGGATCCTGGTCTTGCCCCGGACGGACGAGCCCCGCTTTTTCGGCGAGTACCAGTTCCTCCTGGGGCCGGAGCCCGATCTGGACGTCCTCCCGCCCGAGTCGCCGGCCCGGCCCCGGGTGCGTCACGTCCGTCGCAGCTCTTTCCTGGACGGGCTTCTCGACGAGGCGGTCCGCCCCCTTCCAGACGGGAAACCCCGCTGAACGCGTCTGCGAAGGCGACACCTATGTCCTGTGTCGTCGAAGATCCGTCGGCTCGTCGGCAAATCATGTCACCCAAACATGATAGTGGAACCTCAAGTCGAACAGGAGGTGAAGGCTCCATCTCGCTGCGCCGTGCGTACGGACATTTAAATCTGTCACCCCTTTCCGCTCTCGCTGAGTCGGGAGCGGCGTCAGGGATTCGCCCTCCGATCGCCGACGGCTGGTGGAACTGAAAGATCCGGAATCTCGGGGTCGGCCTCCGGATCGACGAGGTTCGAGTCGAGGTGTCCGGGCGAGGCTGCTGGCCGTGCAGAGGGCGACGAGGTCGCAGCGGCAGCGCCCGACGCGTCCGTGATCCGATTGCCGTGACTGCGGACGTTCCTCGCCGTCCGAGAGACGGCCGCGAGCGCTGCTCAAACGCGTCGCGTCCGTCAGCCGATCGACGACTTCTCGACGCCCGGCACACCCAAGACTTCGCCCCGCTCGGCCTGCTGCTCGAGAAAGCGGAGTTCCGTGCGGTCACCGTTCCGCCGTCGGCGGAAGCGGGCTACGAGGATTCACGGCTGGCGGCGTGACCGCTCCCGCCGCCCTACCAAGCTCGTGCGTCGCCTCTTCCGGATCCTCGGCCGGCGACGGGGCGCTTCGAACGCCGGTCGGTCACAGGTCGAATCTCGGTTCGGCGCCCCGGGTGAGCGAAGGTGACCCCGCGATCAAAGTTTCTGTGGCGAAGAAGGGCGCTGCGGACCCTATCGCTCCGTCGCTAGGCCAGGAGAAGGATGTCCGAAATCTCGAACAGAGCCGCAGGCCGGCTCCGCCGCTCACCCTATTGTTATCCGGCGACTTTCGGTTTAGCTTGCTGGCCAAGGAAGGATCCTCCGTCGCTCATCAGACCGGCGACGGGCCCCCGGACCCCGGGGCCGCAGTCAGGCGAGCGTCGACAGCGTCCCGTGCCGGCGCCAGCCGTCCCACCTTCGCATCTCGTACCCGACCAGCCACGCCGCCCGTCGCGCGTCCTCCAGATTGGCCGGCAGCGCCCCGGTCCCGCCGGCGACCTCCGCCAGCGTCGAGAGCGGCTTCCCCTCCGGCGGTTGGGAGAGGAAGGACGACCGCCCCTCGCCCCCGCCCTCGCGGACCAGCAGCGTCCGCCGCCTCGTCGGCTTGCCGATTGCCTGCCAAGGCTCCCCGAACCGCAGCGCCGCCTAGTGGAGCGTTGCAGCTGATCCGAATAGATGGATATTCTCCGCGGCGGTTTTCCCACGGAGGATTCTTCATGGCCCCGCCTCATAAGGTCGCGGTCCGGCTCACCGGCGAGCAGCGGGCGGCCCTCGACCGTCTGATCCGCACCGGCACGCACCCCGCCCGCCTGCTGATGCGGGCCCGCATCCTGCTGAAGGCCGACGCCGACGGCCCCGACGCCTTCAGCGACGTGCGGATCGG
>NZ_JBINJD010000145.1:0-12786 GCF_043951915.1 Alienimonas sp. DA493
CGGGCCGCGCGGGCGCCGCCGCCGCCCGGCGTTCCCGCGTTCGCGGCGCCGCCACGACTTCCGTCTCGGTTCGCCACGGCAACGCCCACTGCCAGCGGCGGCCGGCGATCTCGGCCAGGAGCAACACGCACCCCGCCGCCGCGAACCAGGGCCACAGGGCCGTCGGGGCCGGGCGGGGCGGGGGGTCGTCGAAGACCGTGGCCACGTCCGCCCGCCGCTGCCCGCCGGAGAGGGCCGCGATCTCCTCCAGCGTCGCCGCCCCCGGTGGGCGGTCGTCCCGCGGCAGGAACTCCGGAGAGTAGGGCAGGCTGATCGGCGGCCCCCGCGTCGCCACGCCGCCAGGCCGGCGGAGCAGCGTGCGGTAGGTACCCACCTCGTCCAGTTCGAACCGCCCGGTCAGCGTTCCCGGCCCGTCCCAGCGGAGGTCCACGGCGAAGGGTTCGGACGGCGGCCCGGCGTCGGGATCGTCGGCCGGCGGCACGACCAGCAGTTCCCACTCCTCGCCGGCGTCCGCGTCGGTCCGCTCCGGGTCGAATTCGACCGTGACCGTCGCCGTCCGCCCCTCCCGCGCGACCGTGAGGAAGGCGTCGCTCCCGTCGCCTCCGGCCGTGAGCCAGCGGACGTGCGCGGCGAGGAACTCGTCCAGACCGGCCCAGTCTCCCGCCGGCCCCACGCCGGCGCCGGACGCGTCGGCGTCCAGCGGGAAGGTGAGCGAGGCGACCCGGCCCAGCCCGCGATACCAGGCCGCGGCGAGCGGGGCGCCGTACTCGTCGCGGGTGCGGACGCTCAGCGAGGCGTCGTCCCGCAGCTGCGTGAGGTTGTAGCCGCCCACGCCCGGAAAGGCGCCGGCGCCCAGTTCCCCCACCAGCGCGACGCCGGAGGCGAACTCGCCGGGGATGCCGGCGGGCGTTTCCGCGGTGACGAAAGTGTCCGTGACCACCGCCAGGGCGTCCTGGGCGAACAGGCGGGGCAGTTCGCGGGGGTCTTCGGTGAACAGCACGTTCCCCCGACCGGCCTCCGCGACCGCCTCCAGCAGCGGAGCGTCCTGATCCAGCCGCGAACCGAGGCCGATCACGCTGACGGTCGCCCCCAACTGCCGCAGCCGGTCGAGCGGCGCCGCGTAATCCGTGGGGCTCTCCGCGTCGGCGGCGTCGGCGAAGACGATGACGTGCTTGGTGGCCGCCTCCGGCGCCCGCGCCAGTTGATCGGCGGCGGCGTCGAGGGCGGCGTCGACGTAGATGCCTCCGCCGGAGGAGACGATCCCGCGGGCGGCCGCCGCGACGCGGCCGGCGCCGGCGTCGATCTCCGTCAGCGGGACGATCGCCTCGGCAGCGGTGTCCACGGCCAGCACCGCAGCCCGGTCGCCGCGGGAGAGCACCGCCACCGCCGCCGCGGCCCCCTCGTTCGCCAGGTCCATTTTCGTCCGCCCCCCGCCGTCGGCGTCCCCCACGGGCACGGCCATACTGCCGCTGCGGTCGAGCGCAACCACGATCGCCGAGCGCTCCCGCCGGGCGTCGTCCCGCAGGTCCATCGACACGGGCAGCGCCGGGTCGAGCGGGCTCTCGAAGTACCCGCCGACCGCGTAGCTGTTCCGGCCGCCGGTCGTCAGCAGACCGCCGCCGAGGTCTTCCACGAAGCGGACCAGCGCCGTCATCTTTCGCCGCCCCAGCGAAGAAGCCGGCACGTTGTCGAGGATCACCGCCCCGTAGGGGTCCAGCGAATCCTGCGTCAGCGGCCGGTCGGCCGGCGCCGCGACATCCGTCTCGAGCCCCGCCGCGGCAAGCGCCCGGGCGAGGCGTTCGCCGCCCGGGGTTCCGTCGGCCGTCGGCTCGCGCAGCAGCAGAACGCGACGGGGGGCGTCGATCCGCAGGCCGGCTTCGCCCCGATCGTTCTCCGCCCGGGGGTCGTTCGGCGTCTCCAGCGTGGCGGCGTAGAGGTGGAACCCGTCCGCCGGGGCGACGTCGCGGAATCGCACCCGGCCCCGGCCGGCGGGGAGATCGACCTCCCGGGAGGCGATCGGCGTCGCCGGTCCCCCCGGCTCCCGCCGGGCGAGCGAGACGCGGCCGCGGCCGGCGGCGGGGCTGAAGAACTCCACCCCCACCGCGATCGGCTCCCCCGGGGCCGCGGAGGCGGGCAGGGTGAGGGCGGTGATCGCCGCGTCGCCGGTCCCGACGGCGGGAAACGGGCGGACGTCGATCGGCGTGCCCGCCGCCCGAGCCCGGCGGGCGGCGTCGCGGGGGTCCGGGCCGGTCGCCTCCCCGTCCGACAGCGCCAGCAACCGGGCCGGACGGCGGGGGTCCGTCAGGTCGAGGGCGAGGTGCAGGGCTGCGTTGAGGTCCGTGCCGTCGGCGTCGATCGGGAGGAGGAACTCCCCCGTCGCCCCCGCCGCCGACAGCGGCCGCTCCGCAGCCGGCCGGCCGCCGAAGGTCACCACCCCGACCCGATCGCCGGGACCGCGGGCGGCGTCGACATTCCGCACCAACTCGGCCAGCGCCGCGTCGTCCGCCGGCATCGACCGGCTGCGGTCCAGCACGAGCACCACATCGGTCCCCTCGCCGGACAGATCCGCCACCGGCCCGGCCGCCGCGGCGACCAGCAGCCCGGCGAGGATGCCCCGCAACGCGTCTGTCCGCGGGTCGCCGGTGCGGCCGAAGCGGAACCACGCCCAGCCGACCGGCAGGGCCAACAACAGCAGGGCGGGGCGGACGAAGGGGAGCACGTCGCAAGGGTAGCGGCCGCCGCCCGGTCCGTCGGGCGTGCGGGACCGCACGGTTCGTTCAAACGGGCCGGGTGACCCACCAGTCGCCGACGACCGCCCCCAGCGCCGCGAGCGCCAGCAGGGCGATCGGCCAGGGGGCCGGGTCGTCCACCGTCGTGCCGGCGGCGTCCTCACCCGGCTCGATCGTGCCGGAGCCGAGCCCGGTCAGGTCCGCCTCCCGAGCGTCCGCCAGCCGCACGGAGAACCGCCCCAACTCCGGCCCGTCCGCCCCGTCCGACACCGCCCACAGCCCGACCGACGGCGGGGCGACCGTCACCGTCGCCTCCCGGGGCAGTTCGATCGCGGCGTCCCCGTCCAACGCCTGAAGAACCAGCGGCCCGCCCGCGGCCCGCTGGGCGGCCGTGAGCGTCAGCCGGGCCGGTTCGCCGAGCCGCAGGTTCGCCCGGTCCGGCCCCGGCAGGGCGGCCCGGCGGGCCTCGACGAGGTTTGAAATCAGGATCGGCCAGTCCGGCGTGCGGGCCAGCGTGCCCCGGGCCGGATCGACGTTCAGCACGAAGGCCCCGTCCCAGCCCGCGACCCGCCCCAGCAACGCCCGGTCCCCCGCAGCGATCACCGGGGAGAGGGGCAACGCCGCCCCGTCCGGCCCCGTCACCGTCGTTCCCGCGCCGGCGCCGCCCCAAACGGCTCCCGCCAACGAGACCCCCGCGGCCAGCGGGTCCGCCCGATCGATCAGGAACGGCCCGCCGGCGTCAACGCCGGCGTCGTCGCCCAGCAGCGAGCCGACGGCAACCGTCCAGACGTTCTCCGGCCCCTCCGCGAAGAGCGAAGCGAGCGGGACGAACCGCAGGTCCGCTTCGTCCTCCGCCCGCAGGACGTCCGGCAGCGCGTCGACGGCCCGCGACACCGCGGTGCGGGCCGGACCGGGGGGCAGGGCGACGGCGACCCGCACCGGACGCCGCGGCTCCGGCAGGAGCGTGGCGGAGGAATCGGCGGCGAGGGCGTCCCCCGCGGCGGTCAGCCGCACCGTCACCGCCTGATCGCGGAGGTCCTCCGGCAGCGGCAGCGTCGTCGAGACGGCCCCGCCGGGCGGGGCGTCGAGGGTGCGATCCGTCCGCTCGGCGCCCGCGGCGTCGCGGAGCGTCACGGTCAGCGGCCCGGTCGCCCCGTAAGAACGGGCCCGCAGGAACAGTTCCTCCCCGGCGCCGTCGGCGGCGGGCTGTCGGGTCGCCGCAAGCAGCGCCGCGTTCGGCCGGGGGGCGCCGACGGCCTCCACCGCGACGCCCTCCGGCAGGTCGAGCCGCGCCGGGTCCCGGTCCGTAAGGAACAGCACGCTCCCCCCGTCGACCGCGAGGCGGGCGGCAAGGTCCAGGGCGGGGGCGACCTCATGCCGCGGCCGCACCGGGGCGGGGCGCTCCCGCAACGCCGCGACCACCTTCCGGTACGGCCGCCGGGGGCCGCCGACGACGCGGGGGCGGTCGCCGGTTTCGATCACGGTCAGCAGCGTGTTCGAGCCCGGCTCGCCGGCCCGCTCCGCCAGCCGGTCGAGGGCGGCGTCGCGGAAGGTCGGCGCCGCCCGATCGCCCTCGGCGTCCGCCGCCGTCGCCGCCATGGAGGCGGAACCGTCCAGCACGGCCACAAGGTGCGGGGCGGTTGTTTCCCAACTCACCCGCGGCCCGCCCAGCAGCAGGCCGAGGGCCAGCGCGGCGAGCAGTTCCAACCAGAGGCTCGCCGTCGGCCGCAGCCGGTCGCGGGTCCGCCCGCCGGCCGGCCGGCGAATCGCGTCGTCCCAGAGGAACAGCCCGCCCACCGCCAGCGGGGGGAACCGCACCCGGTACAGGTGGAGCCAGAGCACCGCCGGCACCGCCAGCAGACCCAGCAGCCCCCAGGGTTGGGCGAACGAAATCACCGCCGCCCCCCCAACGCCCCGGCCGGGGCCAGCACGGCCCGGCAGAGGTCGCCCAGCGGCGGTCCCGCGGTCAGCGTGGCGAAGGTCGCCCCGTGGCTCCGGCAGGCCCGGGCAAGGCCGTCGATGAGCGCCCGCAGCCGGGCGCGGTAGGCGGCGACGGCGGGGCGGTCGAGGGTCACCTCCGCGGCCTCGTGCGCCTCCGGGTCCGTCAGCCGGCGGCCGCCCAGTTCCGGCGGGTCGGCTTCGAACGGGCTGAGGATCTGGATGAGCGTCGCCGCGTCCGTCCCCCGGCAGAGGCGCCGCACCAGCGGGCCCGGGTCGTGGGGGAAGAGGAAGTCGCAGAGGACCACCCGCACGCCGCGGCCGGTCGCCGGCAGGCCGCCGCCGACCGCGAGGTCGGCGAGGGAGGTCCGCCCCGTGAAGGGGGCGCCGTCGAGCGTCTCCAGCGGCCGGCCCCGCGGGTCGGGACGGTCGGCTTCGCTGAGCAGGTGCAGGGTGGGTCGGTCGCCGTCGTTCGCGGCCATCCGCCAGCAGGCGGCGGCGAGGGCGCGGGCGAGTCGGCCCTTCGCGGCGTCGCAGCCCATCGAGGCGGAGCCGTCCAGCCAGACGGCGGTTTCCCGGGCGACCTCTTCGCGGAACACCTGCACGATGGGAACGTCCGTGCGGGCGAAGGCGGCCCAGTCGAGGTGCCGCACGTCGTCCCCGGGCAGGTAGGGGCGGTGCTCCCGGAATTCCAATCCGCTGCCGGCGGTGCGGCCGACGCGCTCCCCGACCGCCCCCGCGGCCCGCGGCGGGCGGCCGGAGAGCGTGTACCGGGCGGCCGCCGCCAGCACGGCGGGGTCGGTCGAGACCGGGTCGGCCGACGCGTCCTCGGGAGGGGACAGGGTCATGCCGGCGCCGACGCGGGGGGCGCCGCGGGCTCGGCCGTCGCCTCCTGCGGTTTCGGGCGGAGCAGGTCGCGCAACTGCCCGACGACGAACGGGGCGTTCGCCGCGACCGCCGCCGCCGCCAACCCGCCCAGCAGAGCCAGGTGACCGGCCGTGGCCCCGCGGGTGACCAGCACGGGGCCCAACAGCATCGGGGAGAGGGCGTCGAGGGCGGTGGGCTCCTCGTTGCTGACGAACTTCAACATCCGGGCGGCCGTCGGGGGAATCAGGCCCATGGATCCGACGATGAGCACCACCAGCCGGGCGGCCGTCGGCGGGCAGTTCCGCAGCAGGGCCGACCCCAGCCGCATCGCCGCGCCGCACAGCCCGACGTACACCAGCGTGAACGCGATCCCGCAGGCGACGATTTGCGTCCACGGGTCGCCGGCGAGCAGGGCCCCGGGCAGATCGCCCCAGCCGTCCACCTCCGTCCCCGCCCGGCCGACGCGGGAGGAGAACACCGGCGCCTTCGCCACCCGCACCCAGGCGGCCAGCCCGGTGAAGACGACGAGGTGAATCCAGACCAGCAGCACGCCCCGCGAGCCGCCCGGCAGCCACGGGGCGGCCAGCAGGCGGAGCGCCGGGCGGCGGGGGATGCCGCGGCGGACGCGGCGGCTCAACTCGTCCGGCTCCGCCGCGAACACCACCCCCCAGAACAGCCAGTGGGTCAGCGAGAGCCCCGCGACGACCCCCAGCGCCGGCGCCCCCAGCAGGTCCGGTCGGGCGAGGTACACGGCGGCCGCCGCCGCGATCAGCAGCCAGAACTGGGCCGTCACCGTCAGTCGCACGGCGGTGGAGCGGTTGTCCGCCTCGAAGGTCAGCCCCGCCGCCGCCGCGTTCACGAACAGCACCACGTAGCTGCCGCTGATCGCCAGGAACGCCAGCACCGACCACTGGAAGGCCGGCTCCGAGAAGGGCAGCGGCCGCACCAGCGCCCCGCTGAAGGCGCTGCCGACGTAGACCCAGACCCCGCCGAACAGCGCCGACCCGAGGGCCCCCGCCAGCAATCCCTGCCAGACCTTCTGCCGCACCACCGCGGCCAGCATCACCGCGAAGCTGCTGGCGACGATCGCCCCCCACGCCGTCGCCGCGAGGAAGAACGCGGCCGTTTTCGGGTCGAAGCCCTGCAACAACGCGCAGAAGGCCACGAACGGCGCCACGGCGCTGTAGTAGACGAGCATCTGCATCGCCGCGCAGGCGATCTTGCCCAGCACGATCTGCCGGGGGGAGAGCGAGGTGATGCTGAGCACCTCCCACGTGTTCTCCAGCCGTTCGTTCAGCACGCTGCGGTACGCCCCGTAGGGCACCAGGAGCAGCACGGCGAACGCCAGCACGCTGTAGAACAGGGTGAAAAACGCCCCGCCGACGGCCCCGAACTCCACTGCGTTCCCGGCGAACAGCAGCCCGCAGCTGCCGATCAGCCAGCAGACGCCCAGCAACGCCCAGAAGGTGCCGAGAAACTGCTTCGATTTGAAGCTCTGCCGGACCTCCTTGATGAGGATCGGGTTGAGCAGATCCCCCCCGCGGTCCAGCCCTTCGTTGAGCCGGTTCGGCTCGTCGGCCCCGCCGGGTCGCTCGGCGGCGGAGGGTTCTGCGGCGAGGAGGTCGGCGGAGTCGGCGACGGCGGCGCTCACTGCGTGATCCCTTCGGTGAGGGCCATGAAGGCGTCTTCGAGGCTCTCCGTCTCCGCCGCGAACTCCGCCACTTCGAAGCCCGCGGAGAGCATGTTCCGCAGCAACGCGGCCCGGTCCGCGTCTTCTCCCTCGAAGACGAAGCCGATCGCTTTGCCCGACTCCGCGGCGCCGGTGACCCCGGGCTGTTCGAGCAGCCACCGCACCGCGGCCCCCGGATCGCCCAGCGTGCGGACGGCCAGCGCGGCGCCGGAGGCGCCCCCTTCGGCGGCCTGGGCCGCGGCCTTCGTCCGCCGGGCCGCCCGGATCTCCTCCACGGTGCCGGAGACGACGATCCGGCCCGCCTCGATGATCGCCGCCGCGTCGCAGATCTCGCCCAACTCCGTGAGGATGTGGGAGGAAATCAGCACCGTCTTGTTCAGGTCGCGGGCCAGCAGGGCGATCAGCTCCCGCAGTTCGACCCGCGCCCGCGGGTCCAGCCCGGCCGCCGGTTCGTCGAGGATCAGCACCTCCGGGTCGTGCACCAGCGTGCGGCCCAGGCCCAGCCGCTGGCCCATGCCCTTACTGAGTTCCGTCACGCTCTTGTGGGCGATCCGGCGGAGTTCCGTGAACACCAGCACCCGCTCGACCGCGTCCCGCCGGGCGGCCCCGGTCAGGCCATAAGCCCGGGCGAAGAAGTCGAGGTATTCGACCACGGACATGTTCGGATACTTGCCGAAGCCGTCCGGCATGAAGCCGAGCTTATCGCGGACGGCGTCGGCGTCGTCGATCACGCTGTGCCCGCAGACGAAGGCGTCGCCTTCGGTGGGGGTGTCCAGGGTGGCGAGGATCCGCATCGTCGTCGTCTTCCCGGCGCCGTTCGGCCCGATGAAGCCGATCACCTGTCCCGGCCGGGCGACGAAGCTGACGTCGTCGACCGCCTTCAGTTTGCCGAACCGCCGCGTGAGCGACCGCACCTCCAGCGAGGGCGGGGGCCCGCCGACGGCGCCGGCGCCGAGAAGCGCCGCGCTCATCGCCCGCCCCCCGGCCGCCGCACGCCGACGGCGCCGCCCGCGTTCGCCGGCGCCGGGTCAGGGGCGCCGTCCGTCTCCGGTCGGCCGATCAGCAGGTGGGCGCCGCCGCGGGCGTCGACCGGCAGGCCGCCGTATTCCGTCAGCGCCGGCTCCGCCAGCAGGGCGACGAACGTTCCCCGGGCCACCGGCGCCAGCGGGGCCTCCTCGAAGGCGTCGATCGGTTCGGTGTGCTCGTTGAGCCCGCGGACGCTCGCGGCGGTGCGAAACAGCAGCGAGGCTCGGAAGCTCGCGTGGGTGTCCGGGGCGGAGTTGAGCATCGGGAAGTCGCTCAGCAGTTCGGTCTGACCCTCCTCCATCCCCGGCGGCGGCTGGGGCAGGCGATCGTCGAGCGCCTCCCGCCACTGAAACGACTCCTCCCCGGTGATCGGCCGGAGAACGGCGGAGCCGCCGGCCGGCAGGTCCGCCCCGTGGTAGATGCGGCCCTCTTCGTCGGAGAGCGCAATGAGGGCAAAGTCCCGCTCGTACCCGTTCACCGCCGTCGGCAGGCCGTTCGCCCACTCGACCGACAGCCGGCCGCGTTCCGGACGGGGGGTGACCGTGACGAACTGCGTCCGCGTGCGGCTGCGGAGCGCGTCCCCCGACCAAGCCTGCCCGACGGTCCAATCGACGCGGCCGCCCCCGACGCTCGGCCCCGGCGGGGCCAGCGGCAGCACGGCGGCGTCCGCGGGAAAGACCAGGCCGGCGTCCGGCGTCTGGGGGGCGAAGATCGCCGTGCGGGCCCATTCCACCGCCCGGTCGGCGTCGGGGTCGTGGGCGGTGACGGCCAACTGCCGCGCCTTCGCCCCGAACCCGTGCATCAGCGTGGAGTACGCCAGCAGCGTGCCGGCGGTCGCCGCGGCGATCAGCGGCACCGTCAACGCCAGCCGCCCGACCTGATGTCGCCGTCGCAACACGAGGTAGTTCACCGGACCGATCACGATCACGAATAGCGTGATGAGGGTCACCAGCGTACCCACCGGCACGCCGCGGACGCCGGGGATCAGAAACTCGATGAACTCGGCGTTCGGCCCCCGCCCGCTGACGCCGAAGCGGTCCGCGACCGTCAGCCGATCGGCCCCCAGATCCCGGAATACGGCGTTCCAGTCGCCCGCCCCGTCCCGCCCCGTCGCGAAGGCGTAGACGCGGCCGCCGGCCACGTTCAGCCGCCGCGGGGCCAGGCCGACGGGCAGGCTCGGACGCGGCGGCTGCGAACGGGCTTCTTCTTCAAAGAGTCGTCTCCCGCCAAACCGGCGGCCCCTGTCGAATCGCGGTCGCTCCTCGAACCGGGCTTCGTCTTCGCCCCGCGGTCCGTCTTCGCGCGGCGGTCCGTCGTCAAACCCCTGACGGGAGCCGCCGCCGTCCGATCCGAAGGGGCGGAACGGCGGGGAGCCGAACCGGGAGAACGGGTTCTCCTCCGGGTCCGGCGGGGTCCCGTCGCCGTCGGGCGCCGTCGCGGTCCAGCCGCCGGGGGCGTCGTTCAGCCCGAGCGCCCGGCGGACGGCGGGCGGCAGCGGTTCGGCGGGATCCTCCATCACGTTCATGACCGCCACCGTGCCGCCCGCGGCGAGCCAATCCCGCACCGCCTGCCGGGTCCCCTCCGACAGTTCCGCCAGCCGCGGGGCGTCGACGACAATCACGTCCACGGTCGTGAAGCCGAGCCACGTCTCGGGCAGGGCGTCCGGGGGGAGCGTCCGGCCGTCCCCGCGGCTGCGGCCCGAGATGCGACGTTCGGTCGAGCGACTGGGATCCGCTTCGACTGCGGCGAGCATCGTCGCCGCCGCTCGCTGGAACGCGCTTTCGTCGGCGGGCGTATCGCCGATCACCAGCGTCGCCGGGGGGAGCACGGCGCTGACGTCCGACCGGGGCGGGTGCACCTCGTGCGTCAGACCGGGCACGGCGTCCTCCAGCAGATCGTCGGCGTCCCGCGGGTCGGCGAAGACGACGCCGTCCTCCGGCAGCGGGTCGGCGAGGATCGCCACCTCGCCGTCTCCCCACGCCGCCGTCAGCGGTACCGGCAGGGTGAAGCGGGTCGACGCCCCGGCGGGCAGGGCGACGGTGCGGGTGACCGTCATCGCCCGTCCCCCGCCGCGTCGGGACTCGTAGGGCACAAACGCCACCGTCACCGCCCGGGCGGCGCCGCGGTTCGTCAGACGAACCCGCACCGGCCAGTAGCCGCCCCGCTGCCCGCCGACCCAGCGGTCGTCGAACTCGCACTCCAGGTCGTCGGAACTGGACCGGGAGACGCTGCCGGACTGCGCGCCCGCCGGCGTCGCCCCGCTCAGGACGCACACGGCAATCAGGATTCGGGCGAGCCCGCGGGGCGTCATCGAGGCGATCCTCCGTCAACTTCGGATACGTGTTCCAACACCGCCGCGGCGAGCTTCGGACCGTTCCAACCGTCCAACCGGGCGGCGTAATCCGGTAAAATCCGGTGACCGAGCACGGCCGGGGCGACCCTCCGTACCTCGTCGAAGCCCACGTTCGGCTTGCCCGCCAGCAGCGCCGCCGCCCGGGAGGCCGCGGCGAGCCCCAACGCCGCCCGCGGGCTCGCCCCGTAGCGAACGTGCGTTCGCACCGGCTCCGGCGCCCGGGAGTCGGCCGGGTGCGTCGCCGCCACGACCCGGCTGAGGTACGCCAGCACCGCCGACGGCAGGTGCACCCGGTCCGCCGCGGCGAACAGGGCGTTCAATTCGTCGCCGTCCAGAACCCGCTCCGGCTCCGGCGCCCGGCGGGCGCTGCGGGCGGTCACGATCCGTTCCAGCACCTCCGGGCCGACGCCGCCGACGTCGATCTTGAACAGGAACCGGTCGAGCTGGGCCTCCGGCAGCGGGTAGGTGCCCTCCAGTTCAATCGGGTTCTGCGTGGCCAGCACGAAGAACGGCTCCGGCAGCGGCCGGGTCTGCCCGGCGGCGGTCACCCGCCGTTCCTGCATCGCTTCCAGCAGGGCGGATTGGGTCTTCGGGGTCGCCCGGTTGATCTCGTCGGCGAGCAGCAGGTTCGTGAACACGGGCCCCGGGCGGAACTCCAGCCGCCGCCCGCGGCCGTCCTCGTTCTCCTGCAGAATCGCCGAGCCGACGATGTCTCCCGGCAACAGGTCCGGCGTGAACTGCACCCGACGATGCTCGAGCCCCAGCAGCGCCGCCAAGGCCTTGACCAGCTCCGTCTTGCCCAAGCCCGGCAGACCTTCGAGGAGGAGGTGGCCGCGGGCGATCAGCCCCACGGTCACCAGATCCAGCAGGGCGTCCTGGCCGAAGATCACCCCCGCCAGTCCGTCTCGCAGGCGGAGCAGCCCGGCGCGGGCGCGGTCCACCTCCTCGGGCGTCAGCAGAGCCGACGCGGGCGCGGCGTCAGACACGGGCGGGGAAACTCGCGGAGGGGAACGGAATGCGGAGCCAGCGACGAACGTCACTCGGCGACGGGCGGGGGAGTCTGCGCGGAAAAGTAGCGGCGTACCACTCCCCGCAACCGCGGCGGCACCGGCCGCCCGGCGGTTAGACGACGCGACGACGCGGGCGGCCGCTCGACCTGCGGGGAGTTCGGCGGCGCGCTGCGGACCGGCGCCGCGGGCCGGGCCGACCACAGGCCCTCCGCCAACCGCCCCGCCGACGCCAAGCCCGGCGCCAACGCCTGAGCCGCGATGCTCCCGGCCTCCGCGGCCCCGTTCGGGAGGGGCAGGTCGAAGGGGGGAAGCCGCGGTTCGGGACCGCCCGGCCGGGGCGCCGGCGACGACTCAGCGGCCCGGGGAGACGCGAGCGCCTCGGCCAGCTCCGGCGGAAGAGACGCGAGCAGTTCTTCGGGATCTTGCCGGGCGAGGGCTTCGGCGCCGGCGGCGGCGAGGGCGGTGCGTTGCTCCTCCGTCAGGCCGGCGGCGAGGTCGAGGATCGCGTCGGGGTTCTCGCCGGCCGCGGAGAGCAGGGCGCGCAACCGTTCGGGATCGTCCAGCCCCGCCGCCGTCGCCGCATTGCGGACCGCCTCGGATTCCAGCAGCCCGGAGCCGGCGAGCAGGTCGGCGCCGCTCGCCAGCGTGCCGGCCAGTCCCGCGGCGGTCTCCCCGTCCCACGTTCCCGCCGCGGCGACGGCGCCGAGCATCCGCTCGCGGAGGGCGTCGGCGGCTTCCAGCTGCGACCCGGTCGGACCGTCCTCGCCGATCTCCACGGTCAGCCGCTGCAGATCCGCCTTGGCCCGGGCCAGCGCCGCCGGATCGGCGGTCGCGGAGTCGGCGAGAGCGGCCAGCGTTTCGGCCAGTTCCCCCGTCAGCCGATCGCCGGCGACGGTGCGATCGACCGCGGTCTCCTGCCCGGACATCGACTCCACCGGCGCCGTCCAGGCCAGCAGGGCGAAGACGGCGGGAACCGCCAACGTCTTCGCCAGACGGCCCAGCGGCAGCGGGGGGCGGGCGTCCCGCCAGCGGTCGCGGCGGGTCTCCAACCGGGCGAGCCACGCCGGGGAACGCTCCGCGGCCGGGCGGTCGGCGAGACTCATCAGCAACCCGCCGGACCGCAGGGCGCTATCCACCGCGGCGGCCGCGTCCCGCGGGGTCGGCAGGTCGCGG
>NZ_JBINJD010000146.1:0-12756 GCF_043951915.1 Alienimonas sp. DA493
TGGCCCGCTGCGGCGCTCAGGGGGCGGACGCCCCCCGAGCGCCTGCGGAGCCGCTCGCCGGGGTTAGCTCAGCACATTGGTGACGCCCGGGGTGGGCACCTCGTAGTAGCCGTTGTCGCCGGGCAAGACCGGCGGCTTGGCGTCCCAAGACAGTTCCTGATCGTACGGGAACAGCTGGCGGCCATTGTTGAGGGCGTCCTCCATCGTCAACTCCTTGCCGGAGTAGCAGGCCATCCGGCCGAGGATCGCCGTCATCGTGGACATGCCGCCGTAGTAGCCCTCGTTGTAGTCGTTGCCTTCCCGCATGGCGGCCTGCAGGTCGATGTGCTCCTGCACGTAGGGGCTCTTGTCGCCGCGGCTGCGGTAGGCCCAGTCGATCTTCTCGCCGTAGGAGCCGTCGTCCTTCTTCTCCAGGTGGAAGATGCGGGTGCGGCCCTGCGTGCTGAGGGTGCCCTTGGTGCCGTGGGCGATCTCGGAAACGCTGTTCCAGCACCCCGGCTGGTGCCGGCCCTCGGAGATCATCTGCGTGCCGTCGGCGAACTCGAACTGGCAGGCGGTGTGATCGAAGATGTTGCCGTACTTCTTATCGGTCCGCACCTCGCGGCCGCCCATGCCGCGGGCGACGACGGGGAAGACCGGCTCGCTGCCGTTCGCCTTGATGCCGGCCCACCAGTTGCCGACGTCCAGGTTGTGGATGTGCTGCTCGCAGATCTGATCGCCGCACAGCCAGCAGTAGTAGTACCAGTTCCGCATCTGGTACTCCATTTCGCCGGAGACCTGATCGCGGTTCTTGCGGGGGTCCCAGACGCCGCCGCTGTTCCAGTACACCTTCATCGCGATGATGTCGCCGATCGCCCCTTCGCGGATTTTGTCCGCGACGGCGAGGTAGCTGCCCTGGTGGTGGCGCTGGAGGCCGACGCCAACCTTCAGGCTCTTCTCCTTGGACTTCTCGACGGCGGCGAGGAACTTCCGCACGCCGGGGGCGTCGGTGGCGACGGGCTTCTCGCAGAAGATGTGGACGCCCTTGTCCACCGCCGCGGAGAAGTGATCCGGCCGGAAGCCCGGCGGCGTGGCGATGATGACGTAGTCGAGGTCGTGCTCCAGGACCTTCTTGTAGCCGTCGAAGCCGACGTGGCGGGCGTCCTCCGGCACGTCAATCTGGTCGCCGAACTGCCGCTTCAGGGCGTCGTGCTTGTTCTTGAGGTGGTCCTCGAAGACGTCGGCCATCGCGACCAGCTTCACCGGCGAGGTGCCGGCCTCGCGGGCGGCGTTGATCGCGTCGCCGACGGCGCCGCTGCCCCGCCCGCCGCAGCCGATCACGCCGACGCGGATCACGTCTTCTTGATGGGCCGCCCGCAGTTTGGCGGCCGGGGCCGCGGCGGCGGTCAGCGACGCGGCGGCGCTGGCGGCGGCGGTCGTTTTCAGAAAGGAACGACGGGGAGTCGACATGCGGGGATTCCGAAGAAAGGGCGAACGGAGCGAGCGTAGCGAGCACGCACCGGCCGTCGCAAATGCGTCGGCCGGTGCGGCGGGTGAGCGGCGGGCGTTCGCCGCCGGTTCGACCGCGGACTCAGTCGTGAATGAAGCCTTCGCGCAGACCCCACTCCGGCACGTCCTCGGGCCGCGGGATCAGTTGCTGGGCGAGCTTCTCCTCCTCGGTCGGCTCGTGCAGCGGACGCACGACGCGGAAGCCGACGAAGATCGCATCGGTGTGCCACCAGATCGACTGCGGAATCTGCGGGTCCTGCATCTTCCAGTCGTTCGTGCTGGGCATCCGGGCCGCGGACCGCAGTTCCTCCGGGTACTGATCCCAGGAACCGCCGCGGACGGTGCGGGGATAGATCGTCTTCGGGATGTTGTACGGGTCCTTGGCGACCTTATCCGCCGGCAGGGAGGCGTAGAAGTTCGGGTCGTACTGGTCGAGGCACCACTCGGCGACGTTGCCGTGCATGTCGTACAGGCCGAATGCGTTCGGCTTCTTCATGCCGACCGGGTGGTAGGTCCAGTCCGCGTTCTCGTCGCTCCAGCCGTACTCGTCGAGCATCTCCGGATCGTCGCCGAAGTGGTAGGCGGTCTGGCTGCCGGCCCGGGCGGCGAACTCCCACTCGGCCTCGGTCGGCAGGCGGTAGAAGTGGCCGGTCTTCTCGGAGAGCCACTTGCAGTACATCTTCGCCGACAGGTGCGTCATGCAGATCGCCGGGAAGCCGTCGTGGCCCATGTCGAACGTCATGTCCGTGTACGCCTTGGTCGGCCGGGTGACGGCGTCGGCCTTGAGGTCGTACTCGCTGGGCTTGATGCCGGCGAGCTTGCGGCGCTGCTCGTCCCGCTTGAGCAGGAAGGTCTCGTATTCGTCCCAGGTCACCTCCTTGGTGGCCATCCAGAACGGGCTGACGGAGACCCGCCGCTGCGGCCCCTCGCCCTCGCCGCGGCCTTCCTCGTCCTCCGGCGAACCGATGGTGAACTCGCCGCCGGGAATCGGAACCATCTTGAAGGTCAGGTCCGTGCCGCCGATCTCCTCGGTGTAGGGCTTCATCTCCTCCGCGGTCGTGGCGTTCTCGCCGGGCTCCGCGGTTTTGGGAGCGTCGGCGACGACCGGCGGGGCGCCGTCGGCCGGCGCTTCCTGGGCGAGCGCCACGCCGCACTGGGAGGCGGCGTAGGATGCGGCAAGCACTCCAACAACGAGCGGACGCATGGGCGGTTTCATTCTGGCGGCAGTCGTGGCGACGGGGTTGATCGAGGAACCGGCGGGCGACACGCCCGCGCCCGAACTGCGTCGGGTGCGCGTGGAACAGGTCCAGATGGGCTCGCCGTTCGTGTTCACATGCTACGCACGGTCCGAAGAGGCCGCAAAGAACGCCTGCCGCGAGGCCGGCCGCCGCGTCAAGGAACTGACCGCCGCCCTCTCCGACTATCACGACGCGAGCGAACTGAACCGTTTATGCGACAATTACGTCGCAGGAGAGCCGGTCCCGGCCTCCGCGGACCTGCGGCGCGTGCTGACCCGGGCGCAGGTGGTCTCGGCGGCGTCCGGGGGGGCGTTCGACGTAACGGTCGGCCCGCTGGTGAAGCGGTGGCGGCGGGTCCGCCGCACCGGCGAACTGCCCCCGCCGGCGGAACTGGCGGCGCTGCGGGACCGCGTCGGCTGGCGGGCCGTCACGGTGAACGACGAGGCCGGCACGGTCACGATCCACCGACCCGGCGTGCAGCTGGATCTCGGCGGGATCGCCAAGGGCTACGCCGCCGACGAGGCCGGCCGCGTGCTGCGGGAGCGTGGCGTGACCCGGTTCCTGATCGACGCCGGCGGCGACCTCCTCGCCGGCGATCCGCCCCCCGGCGAGGCCGGCTGGACGATCGGCCTCCCTGACCCCAACGCCCCCGAGACCGCTCCCACGCAGTTCCTCACGCTCGCCAACGCCGCGGTCGCCACCAGCGGGGACGCCTACAAGTTCACGCTGATCGACGGCGTGCGGTATTCGCACCTCGTCGACCCCCGAACCGGTCTGGGGCTGACGGACCGTTCCACCGTCACCGTCGTCGCGCCGACGGGCATGACGGCGGACGCGTACGCCTCCGCCGTCAGCGTGCTGGGGCCGGAGGCGGGAATCGCTCTGCTGAACCGCACGCCGAACGTCGAGGGCAGAGCGACGAACGAGGCGGGCACGGTCGCCTCGGACGGCTTCCCGGCTTCGCCGTCGCCGATAGGCGGCGCGCGTTCCGCTGACTAAACTCAGGCCGTGTCTCTCCTCCACCCCGGACTGCTCGCCCTGTTGGGCCTCGCCGCGGTGCCGGTGATCCTGCACTTTCTGCTCAAGCCGAAGCCGAAGAAGTTCCCCTTCCCGGCCCTGCGGCTGATCCGGGACCGGAAGAAGTCGAACAGCCGCCGGCTCAAGCTGCGGCACCTCTGGCTCCTTCTGCTGCGGATGCTGGCGATCGTGTTGCTGGTGCTCGCCGTGGTGCGGCCGAGCCTGCCGGCGGCGAACTACAGCTTCACGACGGCGGAGTGGCTCACGCTGGCCGGCGTCGTCGTCGCGGTATTGATCGCGTATCAGGTCCTGCTGGCCCGCTGGCGCTCCCAACAGCGGCGGGGGGAGTTGGCCCGGCACGATCTGCTCTACCGCCGCACGCTCTTGCGCGCCGGCTCGACGGCGGGGGCGTTCCTGCTGGCGGCGTTGCTGGTGCTCTGGCCGTACGGCCGGCGGGTCGCTGCGGAGGTGCGGGCCCCGGTGCAGGCGGTGACGGAGGATCAGCCGGTCGCGGCGGTGTTCCTGTTCGACACCTCCCCCAGCATGGGGCTGATCCGGGCCGGGGAGAACCGCCTGGAAGCGGCCCTCGCCCTCGCCGCGGAGCACGCCGACGGCTTCCCGCCCGGCAGCAAACTGGCGGTAATGACGACCGCCCCCGGCGAGACCCCGCGATTCGCCGCGGACCTGTTCGGGGCGAAGACCCGCATGCAGCAGCTCGAGGTTCGCCCGGTCACCGTGCCGCTGGACGGCCGCCTCGCCGCCGCCGTCGACCTGCACGAGCGCGACCGGGAGCAGGTCGCCGCGGAACTGGGCCTGGGGGAGCCGACCTCCGGCGACGCCGCCGAGGCGGACGCCTTCGTGCGGGCGGTGTACGTCTTCACCGACCTGGCCCGCAGCGCCTGGGGTCCGGGCGGGCGGAGCGAACTGGCGAACACCCTCGCCGCCCGGGAGCGGGTGCAGGCGTTCCTCGTCGACGTCGGCGCGGAGGGGCCGGAGAACGTGGCGGTCGGCGTGCCCCGCCCGTCGCGGCAGAGCGGCCCGATCGGCGGCACGGTCACGGTGCGAGCGCCCGTCTCCCGGGCCCCGCTATTCGCCGACGCGGAGACCGGCGAGGCGGAGGCTCGCGGCCCGCTGCCGATCGAGGTGGAACTGCGCACCGGGGCCGTCGGCGAGGAGCCGGTCGCCCGCGGCCGGCAGACGGTCACGTTGCCGCCGGGCGGGGCGGCGGAGGTGTCGTTCTCCGTGCCGATCGCCGCCGCGGGGGCGGTCGAAGGGGAACTCGTCTTCACCGGCTCCGACCCGCTGGCCTTCGACGACCGCCGCACCTTCACCATTCGGGCCGAGAGCCCGCTGCGGGTCGCGGTGGCCTCGGACCGGCTGTCGGACGCCCGGGCCTTCGGCGAGGCCCTCGCCCCCAGTCTGCTGCCGGAGGACCGCCGCCCGGCCGTCGTCACGCCGGTTCGCACCGCCGATCTGGCGGGGCTTGATACAGGCTCGTTCGACGTGATCTACCTGTTGAACGCCCGGGCCCCGGACGCCGCGGCGATGGCGAAACTCGGGGCGTTTGCCGAAGCCGGCGGGGGGGTGGGCGTCGTGCTGGGCGGCGCGGCGGACGTGCTGGCCTACAACGCCGGCCCGGCGGCGGAGTGGATGCCGGCGGAGTTGATCGGCCCGCTGGGCTTCGGCGTGCCGGAGCGGATGACCGTCGCCGACCCGAACCACCCCGTCTTCGCCCCGTTCGATCCGCTCGGCGGCACCGGGGCGCTGGAGAGCCGGGACGTGCGGCGCTATTTCGTCGTGGAGCCGAAGGCGGACGTCGCCGTGCCCGCCGTCTACACCGACCCGCAGAAGCGGCCGCCGGCGGTGGTGACGCACGGCGTGGAAGCCGGCCGCGTGGCGCTGGTCGCCACCTCCCTGATCGTCGACGACGCCGACTGGAGCGATCTGCCGGACGCGGGGTGGAGCTATCTGGCCTTCGTGAAGTTCCTCACCCGGCACCTCAGCGGGCGGAGCGAACAGCGGTTCAACTTTCTTGCCGCCGATACGCTGGTCGTGCCGGTGTCGAACGCGACCGCCGGCGACGGCGGGGCGGAGGTGCCGGCGGTGCTGCGACGGCCGGACCTGTCGCAGCGCCGGCTGTCCATTCCCGCCGACGCCGACGAGGTCGCCGTGACCGGCGCCGACGCCCCCGGCCAGTACGTGATCGCCCGGGCGCCGGACCCGACCGACCCGAACGGGGGAAACGCCGGCGGACTGCTGAGCGCCTTCAGCGTGAACCTGCCTGAGGCGGAAAGCGACCTGACGGCCATCACCCCGGAAGAACTCGACGCCCGCCTCGGCGAGGGGCGGTACGCCCTCAGCCGCACCGCGGAGGAGCTGGACCTCACCACCGTTCGCGGCCGGCTGGGGGAGGAGATGTTCCCCTATCTGCTCGCCCTGTTGATGGCGGTATTCGCGGGGGAGCTGCTGGTGGGCAACCGCTTCTACGAAAGCGAACAGGGCCCCGCGGCGGGCCTCGGCCTGGGGAGCCGACTGCCTGAACGGGGAGCCGTCGCTTCGGGGCCGGTCCCGGCGACGTCGAACGCCTCCCCGGGCGGCGGCTAGGCTGCGACGGATGACGCTGGCCCTCAACCCCGCCTGGTCCCTCCCGCTGACGCTGCTCTGCGGAGCCGCGCTGGTCGGGCTGGTGCTGTGGACCTACCCGCCGCGGGTCCGGCACCTGTCCCCGGGCGTGCGGCGGACGCTGCTCGGCCTGCGCTTGGCGGCCGCCGTGCTGCTCACCGTCGCCCTGCTCCGCCCGGAGTTGCGGCGGGAGGAAACGGAGACCGAACGCCCCGCGATCTTGGTCCTGGCGGACGTCTCCCGCAGCATGACGATTGCCGACGGCCCCGGCGGGGCGAGCCGGTTCGAATCGATGCGGTCCGTGCTGGCCGCCGCCGCCCCGGCGCTGGCGGAGCTGGGCGAGGACCTGGAGGTGTTCGTCGCCACCTTCGACGCCGCCCGCAACCCCCCGCCGGAGGAGGCCGAGGGCGCGGGGGGCGCCGGCGAGGCGCCGGACCCGCTGTCCGTCCTGCCCGAGGAGCCGAGCGGCGACCGCACCGCACTGGGGGCGGTGCTCGGGGAGTTAGTGCGGTCCGACGCGGATCTCTCCAGCGTGGTGCTGCTCACCGACGCGGCCCAGCGAGCCCTGCCCCCGGACGACGCCGACCCCCGCGCCGCCGGCGCCCTGCTGGCGGAGTCCGGCGTGCGGGTGTACGGCGTCCCGTTCGGCAGCGACGGGGCCGTGACCGCGGGATTCGATCTGTCCGTGGAGGACCTGCGCGTCGACCCGGTCGTCTTCGAGAAAAAGCGGGTGCCGGTCTCCGGCGTAGTGCGGATCGTCGGCGGCGCCGGCCGGGAGTTCACGGTCCGCCTGCTGACCGAATCCCCCCCCGCCCGCGGCCCCGGCGACGAGACGGAACTCGTGCCGGTCGAGCCCTCCGGCGACGCCCGCCCCGTCACCGTCGTGCGGCCGACGCAGGGCGTCGAGGAGATCCCGGTCGAACTCACCTTCGTCCCGCAGACGGCCGGCGAGATGAAGCTCGCCCTCCAGATCGAACCGGTCGAGGGCGAACTGAAGCAGACGAACAACCAACGGGCCACGGTCCTGAGCGTCCGCAAGGGCGGCATTCGCGTGCTGTACTTCGACCGCCTGCGGCCGGAGGTGAACGCCCTGCGGCGGGTCAACCTGTCGAACAAGATTCAGCTCGATTACGTCGAACTGCCGGCGAATCCCAACGCCCTCTCGCCCGGCCTGCGGTTGGAGGCGGCGCTGTTCGAGCCGGGCCGGTACGACGCCTTCATCATCGGCGACGTGGCGGCGGAAGCGTTTCGGGAGGGGAACGACGACTTCCTCGACGACCTCGCCGCCCGGGTGGAGGACGGCGCCGGGCTGATGATGACCGGGGGCCTGAACAGCTTCGGCCCCGGCGGCTGGGGCCGCACGGCGCTGCGGAACGTGTTGCCGGTCGAACTGCCCCGCGGCGGGGCCGTGGACGACTTCGATCCCCGCAACCAGATTGCCGGCGAGGTGCCGATGATCCCCACCCGGCAGGGCGCCCAGAACTACGTGATGCTGCTCGCCGACCCCGCGGAGAACGCCGAGGTGTGGCGGAACCTCCCCCCGCTGGAGGGGGCGAACCGCTTGGAACTGAAACGGAACGTGCCCGCGGACGTGCTGGCCGTCGGTCCGGACGACGTGCCGCTGCTGATCGCCGCCGAATACGGCCGCAGCCGCGTGCTGGCCTTCGCCGGAGACACCACCTGGCTCTGGCCGCTTTCCGGCTTCGAGGCGGAGCACGCCCGATTCTGGCGGCAGGTCGTGCTCTGGCTGACGCGGAAAGAGGAGGACACGGACGGCCCGGTGTTCGTCGTCGCCGAGCCCCGCAACGTCGTGCCCGGCCGCCCGGCCCGGCTGAAGCTCGGCGCCCGCGACGCCGAGGGCGAACCGGTGCCGGACGCCCAGTTCACCGTGGAGGTCACCGCCCCGGACGGCGAGGTCTCCACCCTCTCCCCACGCGTCGCCGGTCCGGCGAACCCGGGCGTGTTTCGGGCCGAGGCCGCTGATACCGACGCCCCCGGGGACTACTGGGTCCGCGTGAGAGCCACGGCGGGTTCCGGGGACGGGGCCGGCACGCTGCTGGGGCCGGACGCCGTCACCCGGTTCGTCGTCGATCCGCGGGACCTCGAACTGGACAACCCCGCCGCCGACCCGGCCCTGCTGGCGGATCTGGCCCGCACGACCGGCGGCAGCGTCGTCCCGCCGGAGGAATTGCCGGCGTTCCTGGCCCGCTGGGCGGAGGAGCCGCCCGCCGCCGCGGAGAGCACCGTCCTCTCCCGCACCCCGCTGTACGACAAGTGGTGGGTCCCGCTGATCTTCGTCGGGCTGATGGGCACGGAGTGGTACCTCCGCAAAAAACGGGGGTTGGTCTGAGCCTGTCGGGGCGAAGGCGCCGGTCGTCGGGAGGATTTGCCCCCCCGCCGCTGAACGGACCGATAAGATAAGCCGTTCCCCCCGGTTGAGAGTCGTATGAGCGCCGACGCCCCGTCCCGGCAGTACCTGACCTTCGATGAGTACATCGAGGCGCAGGTGGAGAAGGCCCGCTCCGGAATCCGCTGGGCGGACCTGCTGACGGCGGCGGTGGGATTGGCGGTGCTCGTGCTGGCGTACCTCAGCGCATTCGTGGTGCTGGACCACTGGGTGATCCCCGGCGGGTTCAGCCCGCTGATGCGCGGTCTGTTGCTGGGGGCCGTCGCCCTGACGGCCGTCGTCTGGCTGACCTTCAAGGTGGTCCGGCCGGCGATGCGCCGCATCAACCGCCTCTACGCCGCCGACCAGATCGAGCGCCACGACCCGACGCTCCGCGGCGGTCTGGTGAACCTGCTCGACGGCCCCGGCGGGGCGAACGGGCAGGTCCGCAGCGCCATGCAGAAGCGGGCCGCCGCCGCCCTCCGCGCCACCGACGTGGACGAGGCCGTCGACCGCCGGTTGCTGGTGCGGTTCTCCACGGCCCTGCTCGTGCTGGTGGTGTTGGCCTGCGGCTACGCCCTGTTCAGCCCGAAGGCGATCGGCGACTCCCTCGCCCGGGCCCTGCTGCCGACGAGCGACATCGCTCCCGTCACCCGCACCCGTCTGCTGCGAGTCGAACCCGGCGACGCCAACGTCCTGGCCGGGGAGATGCTGACCGTCACGGCGGTCGTCGGCGGCGAGATCCCGGAGGAGGTGCTCGTCACCTACACGACCGACGACAACCGGGCCGTCGGGGAGCCGGTCGTGCTGCGGGAGGGCGGCGACGAACTGACCTTCGAAGGCGTGATCGCCGGCCCGGAAGGCCGCGGCCTGACCGGCCCGCTGACCTACACCGTGACCGCCGGCGACGCCGAGGCGGGTCCCTTCCGCGTCACCGTCGCCCCCGCCCCGCACGCGGAGGTGCAGTCCGTGGCGCTGGAGTTCCCGGACTACACCCGCCTCGAAGACTTCACCCAGTCGACCCCCGCCGTCGACGCCGTGGAGGGGACCGTCGCCAGCTTCACCGCCGCCGCCGCCCTTCCGGTGAAACGGGCGATGCTGACCTTCGCCGACGACCCCGCCTTCGACGCCCCGGTCGAGGAGGTGACGATGAAGGTCTCCGAGGACGGCAAAACGCTCACCGGCGCCTGGACGCTCGCCCGTCGCAAGGACGGCAGCGCCCCGTCCTTCTATCGGATCGAAGTGACGGACGCCGAGGGATTCAAGGACCCCCGCCCCACCGTCCACCCGATCGCCGTCCGCCCGGACCAGGCCCCGGAGGTCACGCTGGTGGACCCGGAAACGGACATCGCCCGCCCGGCGAACGCCACCGTGCCGTTGAAGATCTCGGCCCGCGACCCGGACTTCCGCCTCAGCTCCCTCGCCCTGCGGCGGGAGAAGAACGGCGAGCCGACCGCGATGGCGATCCCGCTGTGGGAGGGCTCCGAGCCCGCCGTGGACCTCACCTACGACTGGGACCTCTCCGAGGAGCGGGTCGAGGCCGGCGACGTCCTCACCTACTGGGTTCAGGCCCGCGACAATCGTGAACCGCTGTTCAACGACCGCAACACGCCGAAGCTGACGATCACGATCACGGAGCCGGTCTCCGAGGAACAGGCCGAGCAACAACTCCAGCAGGACCGCGAACGTCAGGCGGAACAGGACCGCCAGAACGAACAGCCGGAGAACGGCGAACGGGGCGAGGAGAACGCGCAGGACGAGCCCGGCGAGGACGACGACGAGCAGGAACAGGAGCCCGGCGACGGCGGGGAAGCGGCCGAAGGCCAGGACGGCGCCGACGGCCAGCCCGGCGACACTGGCGAGGGCGGCGCCGAGGGCGAGGGCCAGATGAGCGACGAGGGCGAGCCCGACGCCGACGGTCAACCCGGCGCGGACGGCGAGCGCGAAGCCGGCGACGACACGCGGACCGGCGACGACCGCCCCGGCGAATCTGGCGAGTCCGCCGGCGAACAGGTCGCCGCGGACGGCACCGAGGACGAAAAAGCCCTCGAGCGAATGCTTGAGCACTTCAACGAGAACAACGAGAGCGAGAACCAGGACGACGGCTCCCCCCGGCCCGAGCAGCAGCCCGGCGAGACCTCCGACGACGGCACGCCTGAGCAGCGGGAACAGCCCGGCGACGCCCCGCAAGCCGGCGAGCCCGGCGAGGGCGGGGAGCGTCCGCAACCGGGCAATGGCCCGCAGGATCGGCAACCGGCCGGCGACTCGAACGCCGAGGGCGAGCCCGGCGAGCCCGGTGAGGACGAGGCCGGCGGCGGCATGCAGCAGGCTGGCGAGCAGGCCGGCGACGATCAGCAGGCCGACCCCGGCGGCGACGCGGCCCCCGACGGCACGCCCGGCGACGACCGCCCCAACGACGCGGGCGCCGGCGCCGACTCGGCCGGGCCGGAGGGCGAGAACCAGACCCCCGGCGAGCCCACCGCCGAGGGCGCCGCCCCGGACGGCCGCGACGCCCCGCCCTCCGAGGAAGGCGCCGCTGACGGGAACACGCCCGCCGATAACCCGAACGCCGGCGAACCGAACGGTGAGCGCGGGGGGAACCGCACTGCCGGCGATCCGGCCGACGCCCCCGACGCCGCGCCCGGCGAGGGCGCAGCCCCCGACGGGACCGAGGCGACCCAGGCCGACGCCGAACGCGGTCAAAACCCCGCCGGCCAGCAGCCGGAGGGCGAACAGCCGGACGGCCAGCAATCGGGAGCCGATCAACAGCCCGGCACCGGCCAGCAGCCCGGGACCGACGACGCCATGCAGGAGCCCGGCGAGGCCCCGGCCGACGGCGGCGCCGACCAGCCCCCCGGCGACGCCCGTCAGCCCGGCGAACCGCAGCCCGGCGAATCGCAGCCCGGCGAACCGCAGCCCGGCGAATCGCAGCCCGGCGAACCGCAGCCCGGCGAGGGCGGCTCTCGGACCGAGCCCGGCGCCGAGGATCCCGAACAGCGCCCCGCCGACGCCCCCCGCGGCGGCGCCGCCGAGGACGGGGAGGCCCCGCAAAACGACATGCCCAACGGCGAACAACCCGGCGGCGAACAGCCCGGAGCCGGCGAACAGCCCGGTGCCGGACAGCAACCCGGCGGCGGCGAACAGCCCGGTGCCGGCGAGCAGCCCAGCGGCGGACAGCAGCCCGGCGGCGGACAGCAGCCCGGCGGCGGACAGCAGCCCGGCGGCGGACAGCGACCCGGCGGCGGACAGCGACCCGGCGGCGGACAGCAACCCGGTGCCGGCGAGCAGCCCGGTGCCGGCGAGCAGCCCGGTGCCGGCGAGCAACAACCCGGCGGCGAACAACAACCCGGCGGCGAACAACAACCCGGCGGCGAACAACCACCCGGTGCGGGCCAGCAGCCGGGCGGCGGTCAGCAGCCGGGCGGCGGCGAGCAGCCCGGGGCCGGGCAGCCCGGGGAGGGCGGCGGGACCGGGAGCGGCGGCAACGGCGGCGGCAGCCGGAGCGGCGGCCCGAACGGGGCCGCCCCGTCCGGCGGTTCCACCGACACGCCCGTTGAGGAGGCGAACCGGGAGTACGCCCGCAAGGCGACCTCGCTCGCCCTCGACAAGCTGCGGGACCAGCTCGACCGCGGCGAGGTCGACCCGGACCTGCTAAAGGAACTCGGCTGGACCGAGGATCAGATGCGGCGGTTCGCCGACCGCATCGGCGACCGCCTCAACGCCCCGGACCGGCCCGCCGACCCGCGGGAGGCCGCCCGGCAGAAGCACTTCGACCGCATCCTCGAAGAACTGGGCAGCCGCCGCCGCAACGCCCGGGCGCTGCGGGAGGGCCCGCAGATCGAGGGCGCCGATCAGGGCGAACTCGGCCCGCGGGACCTGCCGGTGCCGCCGGAGTTCGAGGACCTCTACCAGACCTACCTCCGCAGCATCGGCCGCACCGGCGGCGGCGAGTGAGCCCCGGCGAGCGGGGAGCAACGCCAGCGTCCCGGCCCCTTCAAGGGTCCG
>NZ_JBINJD010000147.1:0-12599 GCF_043951915.1 Alienimonas sp. DA493
GGGACGCTCCCTCACGGTCGCGGCTCCAAGGGAGAGAGGCGAAGTTCGGGCCCGGCCCGGTTAGGATCGGGGTCTTCCGATCCATCGCCTACCGGGACCGCCCAATGACGCCGCTGTTGCTCGCCGCCTGTTTGCTCGGGGCCGATCCGGTCGAAGCCGGGGACGCCCCCGCCGCGGACCGGCCGAACGTGTTGCTGATCCTCTCGGACGATCAGGCCTGGGACGACTACGGCTTCCTCGGCAGCGAGCACGCCCGCACCCCGCACCTGGACCGGCTGGCGGAACAGTCGCGGACCTTCCCCCGCGGCTACGTCCCCACGAGCCTGTGCCGGCCGAGCCTCGCCTCGATCCTGACCGGGCGCTATCCGCACCAGCACGGCGTGACGGGGAACGACCCGGCGCCGCCGGCCGGTCGGAAGGGCGGGCCGGAGTACGTCGCCCTGAAGAAAGCGCTGAACCGCACCCTGGCGGACGACCCGCAGCTCTCCTCGCTGTTGCAGGACGCCGGCTACCGCACCCTGCAAACCGGCAAGTGGTGGGAGGGCGACCCGACGGACTTCGGCTTCACCGCCGCGATGACCCACGGCGACATGACCCGCGGCGGCCGGCACGGCGACGAGGGGCTGAAGATCACCCGCGACGGGAAGCCCTCGCCGGACCTCGGCCCGCTGCCGGCGTTCATGGACGAGGCGGAGCAGGCCGGGCAGCCGTGGTTCGTCTGGTACGCCCCGTTCCTGCCGCACACCCCGCACGACCCGCCGCAGCGGTTGCTCTCGAAGTACCGGGACCGGGTGGAGGCCGGCGAACTGACGCTCAGCGAGGCGAAGTACTTCGCCAACGTGGAGCGGTTCGACGAAGCCGTCGGCGCCGTGCTGGCCGAGGTGGACCGTCGCGGGCCCGCCGGTTCCCAAGGACGCGGCACCTTGGTGGTGTATGTCTGCGACAACGGCTGGATCACCCGACCGGACAAGTCCGCCTACGCCGACCGCAGCAAGCGGAGCCCGCACGAGGGCGGCGTCCGCACCCCGATCATGCTGCGACGCACCGGCGTGATCGAACCGGAGCTGAACGAGACGCCGGTGAGTTCCGTCGATCTGGCCCGCACGATCCTGACCCACTGCGACGTGCCGGTCCCGGAGGCCGTCGGCGGCACGGACCTGTTGGACGACGCCGCCGTCGCCGATCGCGGCCCGGTATTCGGGGAGGTCTTCGAGCACGACCAACCCTTCCCCGCCCCGCCGGCCGCCGGGCTGAAGTACCGCTGGGTCGTGGACGGGAACTGGAAGCTGATCCTCCCGCACGCCCCGCACTTCCCAGGCGAGCAGCCGCCGACGGAACTGTACGACCTGTCCGCCGACCCGCACGAGACGACGAACCTCGCGGAGGAGCGCCCGCAGCAGGTCGCCCGGCTCACCGCCCTGCTGAACGACTGGTGGGCCCCCACGGAGTGAGCGCATGCGTAACGCCGAGGCCCCGGGGGGCCTCGGCGTTACGGCGTTGCGGATTGTCGAGCGGAGAGGGCGGGATTCGAACCCGCGGTCCCCGTGAAGGGACACAGCATTTCCAATGCTGCACAATCGACCACTCTGCCACCTCTCCGGGGCCCGCCGCGAACGCCCCCGGGGGGAGCGGTCGGCGAACGGGCGGGCAATGATAGCATCGGCGACGCGGCGTCGTCACCGTATGCGGGGGCTTCGTTCCGGAAAATCTCCCCGGACCGCCCCCTTCGCCCCTCGGACACCGCCGCTCCCCGTCCGGTTCGCTCGCCATGACCGCACAACCCGTTTCCCCCGACGCCCCGGCGCCCGACGGCGGGGCGCCCGGCGGCGGGGGGGGCGGGGCGCCGCGGGAGACGGCGGCGGACTGGCTGACCGTCCGCGTCGCCCTGACGGCGGCGGTCGTGGCGGCGCTGATGCTGCTGTGGAGCGGGTGGCGCTGGTGGTCGGCCCCGCCGGCGGAGCCGGCCGCCGTCAGCCCGACGCGGCTGGGCGTGCTGTTCAGCCCCTACCCCGTGCCGCCCGCCGGCGATTCTCCGTCGGACCCCGCCGACCGGCCGGGCCTGCTGGTGACCGCGGTCGACGCCTACGGCGCCGTGCGGCGGTCCGGCGGACGGGTGGGCGACGTCTGGTTGAGCGTCGCCGGCCAGCCGCTGTGCGACGGCGTCGACCCGCTGGCGGCCGCCCAGCGGGTGCAAATCGTGCGGGGGGCGCTGGGTCCCGGCTTCGCCATGGAGGTCGAAGCGCTGCACGGCGGGACCCTGCGGAGGTTCGTGGTGCGGGACGACGCCCCGCCGGCGGACGGCGTCCCGCCGTACGTGCCGGTCTGGCCCCGCGACCTGCCCCCGGACCGCGGCCTGATGGGGGCGGAGTTGGTCGCCGTCGCCCCCGTCGAGCTGACCGCGCTGCCGGGGGTGCTCGTCGGCGCCACGACCCCGGGCGGCCCGGCGGATCAGGCGGGCCTGCGAACGGGCGACCGCATCGTCGCCCTCGCCCCGCTCCCCCCCGACGCGGAGGCGCCCGCCGACGGCGCACAGGGCGACGAGGGGGCCGCCCCGCCCGCGGCGGAGCCGGCGTGGACGCAGGTCGCCACCCCGGCCGAGTGGTTCGCCGTCGCCCGGGACATTCGTCCCGGTCAGACGGTGACGCTGGACCTGCGGCGTCGCGGGCGGGCGCTGTCGCTGCGGGTGCCGTTCGTGGCGGAAAGCGAACTGCCGCAGATCCGCCGCCGCGCCCCGCTGGGTTTATAAGAAAGGGCGTCCGGCGCCGTTTCTTTCAACCTGTCCTTTAACCGATCGTTCAACGGGACCGCCGCGGCCGCCTCAGCGGGCGGCGACGGTCAGGCGGTTCCGCACGAAGGCCCCGCTGCGTCCCAGGGCGCCCATGACGGCCTGCTGGGCGAGTTGTTTGTGGTGCCAGCTGGGCACGTCGCCGGAGAGGACGACCGCGTCGCCCTCGGCGGTGTTTTCGACGGTGCAGAACACCGGCTGGGTGCGAAAGTGCGAGCTGTTCGCCAACGCCCCGGAGGCCCGGCGGTGCAGGTCCTGGGCGAGGCTGGCGTGGGGACGGTCGAGCAGAAACGCGGCGGCGGGCATGGCGGACACCGGACGAGGGTCGGGGCGGAGCGGGAGGGGTTGTGGGAGGGCGACGCCGAAGCGTGCAAACCCGATTCCGAATCGGGCGAACGCCCTGATGCGTGCGGGGAACGTGGCGTTTTCGCAACGTCGAACTCCCGCAAAGAGAACGTAGGTCACGCTGAGCGGCGCGGAGGAGATTGGTTCCTGCAAAACTTGCGCGCGACCCCGCCCGCCGAACGGGCGGTCCGGCGGGCGCGGTTCCGCCGTCCGCGGCCGGGCTCTCCGGGACCGTCTCAGCATCCACCTCTCCCGTCCAACCGCCATGACGACCCCCGTCGCCGACGAACCGTCTCCCCGCCGGGTGCCGTGGCCGGCGGCGGCGGTTTATACGGCGTTTCTCGCCGTGCTGATCCCGACCTACTGGCGCTATTACGGGCCGACGAACTTCGTTTACTTCTGCGACCTCGCCCTGTTCCTGACGCTGATCAGCGTGTGGACGCAGAAGTCCCTGCCGGCGAGCGCCGCGGCGGTGGGCATCCTGATCCCGCAGGCGGTCTGGGTGGTCGACTTCTTCGTCACGCTGTTCGGCGGACATCTGCTGGGCATGACGGATTACATGTTCAACGCGGACAGCAGCCTGTTCCTGCGGGGGCTCAGCTTCTTCCACTTCTGGCTGCCCTTCCTGTTGGCGTACGTGGTGTGGAAACTCGGCTACGACCGGCGGGGGCTGGTCGTGTGGACCGTCATCGCCTGGGCGGCGCTGCTGATCGCCTACTTCCTGCTGCCCGGCCCCGGCGAGGCGGCCGACCCGCTGACGCCGCAGAACGTGAACTACGTGTTCGGCCCCTCGGAGACGGCGCCGCAAACGTGGGTCCCGCCGCTCGTCTGGTTCGGCGGACTGCTCGTCGGGCTGCCGTTGCTGGTGTTCGCCCCCACGCACTTCGCCCTGCGGGCGCTGTGCGTCGACGCCACGCCGCAGACCGGCGTTCCCGCCCGGGAGCGAGCGGCTTAGACTGCCGCCCCCCAGAGCCGACACCGACGGACCGAGCCCGCGTTTCCACGTCATGACGACCGCCCCCGCGATCCAGTTCTACAACTCCCTGAGCCACGGCCTGGAGCCGTTCGCCCTGCCGACGGACCGCCCCGTCACGATTTATAGCTGCGGGCCGACGGTCTACGACTACGCCCACATCGGCAACTTCCGGTCGTTCCTGTTCGCCGACCTGATCCGTCGCTTCCTTGAAGCCTGCGGGGCCGAGGTGCGCCATGTGATGAACATCACCGACGTCGGTCACATGACCGAGGACACCGGCGAAGACAAAATGGCCCAGGCCGCCAAAAAACTGGCGGAGAAAAAGAAGGCCGACAAGAAATCCGGCACGGTGGAGGAAGGCCAGGTCGAAGACCCGTCCGACCCGTACCAGATCGCCCGGTTCTACGAGGACGCCTTCCTGCAGGACGCCAAAACGCTCGGCATGAAGCTGGCGGACGAGCCGGAGAACATCCCCCGGGCGACGGAAAACGTCGACGGGATGCTCGCCATGATCCACGAATTGCTCGCCAGCGGCCACGCTTATAAAAGTGAGGGCGGCGTGGTGTATTACAGCGTCGAGAGCTTCCCGGAGTACGGCAAACTGTCCGGCAACACGCTGGACCAGCTCGTCGCCGGCCAGGGCGGGCGGGTCTCCGAGGAGGAGATCGCCGGCAAGCGGCACCCGGCGGACTTCCTGCTCTGGAAGCCGGACACCTCCCACATCATGAAATGGGATTCCGACCTCGGCACCGGCTATCCCGGCTGGCACATTGAATGTTCCGTGATGGCCCGCCGCCTGCTGGGCGACACCATCGACATTCACACCGGCGGCGAAGACCTCATCTTCCCCCACCACGAGTGCGAAATCGCCCAGACCCGCGGCGCCACCGGCGAGGACCGCTTCGCCCAATTCTGGATGCACGCCCGCTTCCTGATGGTCGAGGGGGCGAAGATGAGCAAGTCCAAGGGCAACTTCTATACGGTGCGGGACGTGCTCGGCGGGAAGGTCACCGGCCGGGAGGTGCACCCCGGCGTGCTGCGGTACGAGCTGACGAAAAGCCACTACCGGGCCAACATGAACTTCACCGCCAAGGGCCTGTCCGACAGCGCCGCGGCCGTGCGGAAACTGATCGAGTTCAAAGCGAAATTGAAATCCGAGGCCGGCGACGCGACCGCGGAGGTCGACGCCTCCCACCCCGCCGTCGCGGAGTTCCTCGCGGCCCTGGGCGACGACCTGAACATGAGCGGCGCCCTGGGGGCGCTGTTCCCCTGGGTGTCCGGCCCGCACCCGGACCCGGCCGAGAGCCTGGCCGCGTTCGAGATTATGGACTCCGTCCTCTGCACCGACCCGTCCGCCGCCGCGGCGGGAGATGCGACGGCGGACGCCGGCGAGTTCGACCCGACGGCGCTGTGCAAAAAGATCGACGAGGCCCGGGCCGCCAAGGACTGGGCCGCCGCCGACGCCGCCCGGGACGAGTTGAAGGCCGCCGGCTACGAGGTTCGCAACGATCCGAGCGGCACGATCGCGGTGAAGGAACTGGCGTGAATCCCCGCTGCGCCTCGCCGTTATACTGAGCGGGTCCCCCCGGAGGTTCGTCATGTCCGTCGCCGCCGCGTCGCCGCCCGCGGTCGATCCGCCCGCGTCTCCCTATCCGCCCTACCCGCCGGAGATGGAGGCGGACGAGTTCAACGCCTGCACCGGGCTGGAGCTGTCGGCGGAGGAATTTCTGCGGCTCCCGCCCAACCCGGCGCTCGACCGTTGGCTGATCGACGGGGTCCTCTGGGAACAACCGATGACCGTCCGCAGCCTGCCGCACACGGAAGCCGAGATTCACGTCGCGCACGCGCTCGTGGGCTGGCTCAAGTCGCAGCCCGAACCGCGTCCGCGGGCGGGGTCCGGAGAGGTGGGAGTTCGCTTTCCCGGCCGGAACAGCGTCGTGGGCATCGACGCCGCGGTCTTCGATGCGGAGACGGCCGCCCGTCAGCCGCCCCCGCCGGAGGAGGGCGAGGGGATGCACGTCTGGCACGGCGTGCCGCTGCTCGCCGTCGAGATCAATTCGCCGACCGATCGGGAGCGCGACATCACCGCGAAGGTGCGGGAATATTTGGCCGCGGGCGTTGCGCAAGTCTGGGTGCTCAGCCCCGGTCTGCAATCCGTCACCGTGCACCGTCCGACCGGCAGGCTGGCGATTTACTCCGGCGACGACACGCTCCACGGCGACCCGGAACTGCCCGGCTTCGCGGTCCGGGCCGGCGATCTGTTCGGCGGCTGAGCGACGCGCCCGCCGGCCCGGCGATCCCTCTTCACCCGGCCCCCGCGGCGGCGCTACAACCGAGGGTCCCCCGCTCCGCACGAAGGCGACGCCCGTGGGTTTGCCCGCCGTTCAACGTTCCGACGACTCGCAGTTCGACGGCGCCCGCTCCGAGGGCGCCCGTTCCGCCGGGCGGGACCTCGTGCCGTTCGACCGGTTCGCCGCCGCCAATCGAGCCGCCGAAGTCCTGCGGGCCGAGGCCGACGCCCTGCTCGCCCTCGCCAAATCGCCGCCGGCCGGGCTGCTGGACGCGGCGGACCTGATCGAATCCCGCGGCGGGGGCGTGGTCGTCACCGGGATGGGCAAGGCCGGGCTGGTCGGGCGGAAGATCGCCGCGACGCTGGCCAGCCTGGGCACCCCGGCCTGCGTGCTGCACCCCGGCGAGGCGGTGCACGGGGACCTCGGGATGGTCCGGGACGACGCGACCGTGCTGGCGCTGTCGCACAGCGGGGAGACGGCGGAGGTCACGCAGATTCTCGCCCCGCTGGCCCGCCGGGAGGTGCCGGTCGTGGCCGTGACCGCCAAGGCCGGCAGCACGCTGGGCCGGGCCGCCGCGGTGGTGGTTGCGATGGGCCAGCTGCGGGAGGCGGACGTGCACAACCTGGCCCCCACGGTGAGCACCTGCGCGATGATGGCGCTGGGGGACGCGCTGGCGGTGCTGCTTTCCGAACGGGTCGGCTTCACCCCGGACCGGTTCGCGGAGTTCCACCCCGCCGGGTCGCTGGGCCGCAAGCTGGCCCGGGTGAACGAGGTGATGCGCACCGGGGAGGCGTTGCGCGTCTTTGCCGACCGGGAACCGGTGCGTAAGGTGCTGGTGACCGCCGAGGGCGAACGCCGCACCGGGGCCGTGATGCTGATCGACGACGCCGGCCGCCTGACCGGACTGTTCACCGACAGCGACCTGGCCCGTCTGCTGGCCCGCCGGGGGGAGCACGAACTGGACCGCCCGGTCAGCGCCGTGATGACCCGCTCGCCGATCACCGTGGGCGAGGACGTCTCCGTCGGGGACGCCGTGAGCCTGCTGAAGGGCCGCAAGCTCAGCGAGTTGCCGGTGGTGGACGCGGCCGGCCGCCCGGTCGGGCTGGTGGACATCACGGATTTAATCGGCTTGGTTTAAGCGGTTTCAGGACCAGATGCGTCCCCAACCCGACGCGGCGCTTCGCGTTAGGATGGAAAGCGCGTCTTCGCTTCGGCCTTCCCTCCCCCCGCCCCCGCCCGCCGTGTCGACCCCCGGCCCCGACGCCCCGCCCGCCCGTTCGGCCGCCGAGCCCGCCGCCGGACCGCGGTACGGCCCGGCCTCCGGCGCCCGGCGGGCGCTGCTGACGGCCGCGACGGCGCTCGGGCTGACGGGGCTGTACTTCGTCTACGCCGCGACCGTCACGCCGCTGCTGGAATCCGCCCGGATGAAGGCGGACACCGCGGCCCGCGGCCGGCCGACGCACATCGTTCCGCCCAAATCGAACAAAGAGCTGGCGGAAGAGTTCCTCCCGCACGCGCCGTTCGCCGCCGAGGCCGCTTACCAAATCGGCTCCGGCAACAGCATGATGTATTGGAACGAGTGGGAGATCGTGCAGCGGGAGGAGGACAAAAGCGCCCTGAAGGTCTCCCCCTTCGCCATCGTGTTGGTGGACGACTCCGGCACGGACCCCGCCGCGGGCGGCAAGATCCCCACCACGATCACCGCGGACACCGCCCTGCTGCGGTTCAAACAACCGATCTCCGAGGACATGGTCTCCAGCCCCGGCCGGGTGGTCGCCGGGGTGTTCCAGGGGGCGGTGCGGATCGACGGCGAAGACGGCCTGCGGGTGGTCGGCTCGGACTTCCTGTATCGGGAGGGCGACGCCGTCAGCAAGTTCTCCACGATCTACAGCGACAGCCCCGTGCAGTTCCGGCACGGCGGCGTCGGCCGCGGCGAGGAGCTGGCCGGCGGCAACGAGGGCGCCGGCGACGGGGTGGAGATCAAGCTGTTCCGCACCCGCACCCCCAGCGCCTACGACAACGTCGCCGCCGACGGGCTGGAGGAGATCGCCGTCCGCGGCCCGGTCGCCGTCACCCTGCGCGGCGGCGGCCTGCCCGGCCTCGACGCCGCCGGCGGCCCCCTCGCCGAGGCGCCCGAGCCGCAGGTTGACGACGAAGACGACGAGAACCGCGAGCCGGTCCAGATCACCGCGACCGGGCGGCTGGTCTTCAACCCGCACGAGAACACCGCCCGGTTCACCTCCGTGCAGCCCGGCGGCGTGCGGGCCTGGCGGGAGCAGTCCGCCGACGCCGCCCCGCCCGCGCCGGAGCGGGCCGGGCCGGACGAGCTGATCGCCGACGACCTGCTGGTCACCTTCACCCCCGCCACCGACGAGGCGAAGCGGACCGCCGCCGAGACCCGCGCCGCCCGGGAGAACCGCGACTGGGGCGACCGGAAGTTCTACGCCGCCGACGACGACCTGCAGGCGACCGCCGTCATCGCCCACGGCGCCCCGGTGCGGGTGCACTCCTCGGCCCGCCAGCTCAAGGCGACCGCCGCCCGGCTGGAGCACGACGTCGCCACGGACGTGCTGACCCTGATCGGCGGTTCGGACGCCCGCGTGGCCGGCTACCGGCCGGTCGGCGGGGCGCAACGCCCGGAATGGGTGCACGTCACGCTTCCCGACTCCGTAATCCGCTGCCCCCAACTCATCGTGACTCCCCCGGAGGTTCCCGAAGGAGTCGATCCGGAGTCCGTCGACGCCCCGCGGAGAGTCAACGCCGCCGGCCCCGGCACCCTGCTGCGGACCGACCCGGAAACCGGTCAGCTGGCCTCGAAGGTCACCTGGCCCGGCACGCTGATCACCAGCCGGGACCGCCTGACCGGCCGGGATGTGGTGACGCTCACCGGCGCCGAGAACCCCAAACGGGACGCCGCGGGCCACACGGAGCTGGCCGATCAGGTGCTCGTGCAGACTTTCGACGAGGGATCGGACCTCGCCGCGGATCACGTCGTGCTGGAACTGGAAGAGAACCCGCACGCCGACGAGGACCAGGGCAAGCCGGCGGAGCCGGGGCTCAACCAGGAGGAGAAACCGCAAACCGGCTCGCTGGCGGAGGCGAACCCGATGGGCGGCTCGGTGCGGCCGGCGAAGGCGGTCGCCACCGGGTCGGTGCGGATGAAGGGGCCGGAGCTGCTCGCCGGGGCGAAGCGGATCGAGGTGCACTTCGCCGATCCCCCGCCCAAACCGACCCCGCCGCCCGGCGAGCAGGTCGCCGCCGCGGGCTCCGGCGCCGGCGGGGCGAACGCTGCGACCGGCGAACCGGCCCCGGCCGAGGAATCGGCCGCCGAGGAGGAGCCCGAAGAGCCTGGCCGGACCTCCAAGTTCTACGCCGACGACGTCGTCGCCACGCTGGTGCGGCCCCGCACCGAGAACGGCGTGGAGGTGGAGGAGGGCTACGTCTCCCACGCGGTCGCCACCGGGCAGGTCGGCCTGTTCCAGGACGCTCCCGCCCCGGCCGAGCCGGGCGCCGCGCCCGGCGACGCCCGCTACGCCCGAGCCGACCGGGCCGTCGTCACCGGGACCGGGCCGGGCCAGCAACTGCTCACCCTGTTCGGCAAACCGGGCGACGAGGACTCCCCCCCGATCCCCGCGGAACTCAACGGCAGCGGGTCGGACCTGACCGGGCCGGAGATCCGCTTCGACCCGCAGGCGAACACCGCGGTGGTGGTCGGCGGCGGCTCGCTGGACCTGCCGGTCCGCGGCGGCGGCATGCCCGGCCTCACCGGCGACCGCGCGTCCGACCCCGAGCCGGAGGACCCCGACGCCCCGACCCGCAAGACGGTCCGCGTGGACTGGGGCGAATCGATGACCTTCGACGGCACCGTCGCCACCTTCTATGGCGGCGCCCGCACGATGTTCCACGGCGCCGAGGGCGAGGTCGGCTCCGAGGAGTACACCGAGGACACCATGCGCCTCTACTGCCAACTCATGACCGTCACCCTCACCGAGAAGGTCGTGTTCGGCTCCGCCCTGCCGGGCGCGGAGCAATCCCCCGGCGAGGAGAGCGACGCCGATCCGGAGATCAAACTCATCACCTGTCACGGCCGGGTGAACCTGCGGGGGCGCCAGGACGCCCCGGACCTCCGCAACCCGGACCCGAAGCAGCGCCTGGTCCCGCAGGAGGCCCAGCGGGTCGAGGGGACCTTCGCCCAGTTGGAAGTCCTCTGGCAGACCGGCGACTTCACCGCCCAGGGCGAGGGCGAACTGAAGCTGTGGCGCCGGGACGACAAAACCGCCCCCGCCCCGGCCGGCAGCGGCACCGTGCGGCCCAACGCCCGCAGCGAACGCTCTCTCGCCCTGCCCTGCGAACTGGTGCACGTGAAGTTCAAACGGGAGGTCAAGGGGAACCTCAACGGGCCGGACGCGATCTTCCATCCGAAGTCCGACAGTCGCGTGGAGGTCGTCAACGGCCCGGTGCGGGACTTCGGCGTCGAACTGCTGACCGGCCCCACGGCCCCGCTGCCCCCCGGCGCCTCCCGCATGGAGAGCGACCGCCTCGAATTGCGGCACGTCGAACCGGCCGGCGCCCCCGAGAACGCCCCCAAAACCCGCGAGCTGTTCGCTAGCGGCAACGTGGAAATCGACGGCCACGGCGAATCCAGCGGCGGCCGCCCCGGCGCCTGGTATTGGGCCGACGCCCCCCGGGCCACCTACAACGAGGCCAAGGGACGATTGGAGCTTTCCGGCAACGCGAACGGCCCCGTGCAGCTCTACCGCTCCGAAACGCGGGACGGGGCCCGCACGCTGGCCGCCAGCCGCACGATCGTTTACTTCCCGGACACAAATACGATCGACGTGAAGGGCGTCCAGGGCGCCGACGGCTTGCCCTGACGGGACCCGGTTCGCGTGCCTCTACTCCCCTCGCCCCCTTTTGGGGGAGAGGGGCTGGGGGTGAGGGGGCGGCGACGCCCGATCGCCGTTTATGGTCCGCTTCGCTCTCCCGTCGGTTCGTCACTGCAAAGAGCGGGCGCGGGTGAACCGTGCGTCACCCTCACCCCCGGCCCCTCTCCCTGAGGGAGAGGGGAGACACGGCCGTCGGCCGCGGCCCGGTTATCGTGGCGCCGACTCCGTCCGCAGGTAGCCGATGAGGTCGCGGACCTGTTCCTCGGTGAGCGTTTTAAAGAGCCCCTCCGGCATCAGCGAGGCGTCGCCGGCTTCGATCTCCAGCACGTCGGCGGCCGGCAGGGTCACGGTGGCGTCGGCGGTGGCGAGGGTCAGCGTGCGGTCGTTCGACTCGCTGACCACGCCGGTCAGCACGCGGCCGTCGGCCAGCAGCACGGTCGAGACCCGCCACGCCGCCGGCACGATCGCCGAGGGGTCGAACACGTTGCCCAATAAATAATCCAAATTGTGCCGGTCCGAGCCGGTCAGGTTCGGGCCGAGGTCGCCGCCCTCGCCGTACAGCGTGTGGCAGCGCCCGCAGACGTTTTTAAAGACCTCCCGCCCGGCGGCGAGGTCCGGCTCCCCGGCGTCGGCCAGTTTTTCCTTCCACGCTTCAATTTGGGCGAGCTTCTCCGCGGGGGTGGCCCGGGTGGTGCCCCAGTGCTCGTCGAGGACGGCGTCGATCTCCGGGTTCTTGAAGGCCCGCAACGCCCGCACGTGTTCCGCAGAAAGCATCGTAACGCCGAGGCTCGGCAGAGCCTCGGCCAGCTTCTCGCCATAGCTCGGCCGGCTGACGAGCGTCGCCAGTAGGGCGTCGCGGTCTTCGAGCCGGACGTTCGGCAGCGCGTCCAGCAGCACGGCGGCGGCCTCGTCGCTCTCGAACGCCGCCAACCCGCGGGCCGCCGCGGCGAACAGGTTGCGGTCCTCGCCCTTCCGCCGCTTGAGGATGTCGATCAACAGCGGGGCGACGGCTTCGTCGCGGGCCTCCGCCAGCGACTCGATCGCCGCGACCCGGGCGGCGTCCGAGGCGGAGCGGTCCATGACGACGCCCCGCAGTTCCTCCAACGCCGCCCCGTCGCCGAAGATCACGCCGAGTTTGTTGGCGAGGTCCCGCACCTCCGCGTTCTCCGACGCGGCGAAGACGGGCTGCACCTCGGCCCACCCCGGCGGCGGGGTGACTTTGCGGCGGCCCTCCAACGCCGCAGCGGCGCCGGCGAGGACGTCGCGTTGAAAGGCGACGGCGTCGTCACCAACCCGAAGCGTCAGCGAGGGCGCCG
>NZ_JBINJD010000148.1:0-12407 GCF_043951915.1 Alienimonas sp. DA493
CTCGCCCCGGGCCGCTGTTCGTGCGCCGGCCGGTCGCACGGCCGGGCGATCACGCGCGCCGGCGGCGACGACTCGCCCCGCGGGACGAGCCGGCAGTCTCACGCCGTTTCCAACTGCTTCGCGACCGGCGTGGGTGCCTCCGTCTGGAAGGCCCGGGCCCGATAGAGGAACTCGACAATGTTCCCCTCGTGCGGCTGGAGCCAGTTCAGGGCGATCGTCGGCACCGGGCCGATGTTCAGCCGGTCGATGTGCGTGGCGTCCATTAGTTCGGCCCGGAAGTCCGGGTCGTCGGTCAGGGCCGTGCAGACCAGCGTGAAGCCGATCTTCTTGATCATGTCCTTCTGCGGGCAGTCCACCACGGAGACGAACGGGAACATATATTCCGCGTTCGCCAGCGGGTGGTCCGGGCTGTCGCAGTGGATCACGGTGGGCTTCAGGAAGTCGTGGGAGCCCTTCTTCACCAGGCGCTCGCCGTTGCGGTACTTGGCGGTGACTTCCTCGGCGCCGGGCGTTTTCAGTTCGTCGTCGATCATCTCCGAGACCGCCTCGGCGACGCCCTCGGTGGTGAAGGCGGAGAGGCCGGCGTCCGGGTCGGCCATCGCCTTCGGCTCGTGCTTGGCGAGACGCCGGGCGAGAGCGTCGGCGATCTCGGCGCCGTGGCGGGGGGCGTAGATGCTGCTGGCGTTGATGCAGCCGCGTCCGCTGTTGGCGTAGACGCTGGTCTCCATCAGGTCGAGGTACTGCTCCCAGTCGTCGATCTTGTCCTCGCCGAACAGGATCTTGCTGAACCCGGCGCCGTGCACCTGCACGTTCGGGTTTCCGGCGTACTGCTCCACGGTCTTCTGGGAGCCGAAGATCATCGCCCGCTGGCAGAGTTCCGTGATCGCCCCGCCGACCTCGTGCGGGCCGGGGTACAGGCCGATCGCCTCGGCCGGGATGCCCGCCTTTTTGAAGGCGGCCTGCATGCGGTAGGGCGTCCACGGTTCGGTGGAGCCGGGCTTGAGGACGAGCCCGATCTGCATCGGGATCACCGGCAGCCAGAGGGTGTGCACGCCGGGGCTGTTGCTGGGCAGCACGCAGCCGAGCACCGGGCTGTTCGCCTGATAGCTGACGGTGACGCCGCGGTCCTCCACGCCGTAGCCCTTCGCCAACACGTCCAGCGGCAGGCCGCGGGTGAGGGCGTCGAGGATGTTGTCCATCTCCTTCAGGACGAACGCCGCCTTGTGCATGTTCGCCCGGCACATCTCGACCGGCAGGCCGGTGCTGGCGGATTGCAGTTCGCAGAAGTCGTCCTGGGACTGCGTGCCGGTGCCGACCTCCAGCGTGCCGTTGAGGTAATACTCGCCGGCCTCGCCGCACATCTTGACCAAATCGTGCGGGGCGATCTTTCGCAGGGCGGCCCGGGCGTTCTTCGCCTTGCGCATATCCATGCGGAGGACGCCGGCGTTCGCCTGGTGCACCTCGGCCAGCACCTCGCCGGTCTCGAAGTTTTTGACCTGGGTCTTTTCGAGGGACTCGTACGGCGTGCCGAAGCGGAGAACGGGCAGTTCGAGCATGGGAGGCTGTGCGTCTGGAAAGATTAAGATGCGTCTGGCCGGGGCGGGCGGCGCGCCCCGGGGCCGTTCGGGGCGACCGCCGTCGGGGTCGTCTAATACACGCCGACGGTCGTCTTCTTGGCGAAGACGTGATAGGGCCGCACGCCGCTGACGCCGTCCCAAGGGTACTTGCCGCAGGGCTTCTCGCGTTCGCCCTCGTCCCGCTCCAGGAAGCCGGGGATGAACAACTCCGGGGTGAGGGTGTACAGCTTCACCCGGCCGGTGGCGCCGTAGTCGACGGTCTTGGTGTGGTCGTCAAAGTCGACCACCTCCGTGACGGCCCGCGGCACCGGGGCGTAGTAGGTGATCTTGTAGTTGTCCTCGGCGGCGAAGGGCTTGCCGCAGGCCAGCCCCATCAGCGTGTTCCCGTAGGTGGGGGTGAGGTAGACGTTGCCCTCCAGCAGTTCCTCCGTGGCGAATTTGTACCACTGGGGGGTGAACTCCGTGCCGCCGCCGAAGATGCCGGTGATGCCCAGTTCGGCGAGGCTCGTTCCCTCGTCCAGCGCCCGCATCGCCAGGGCTTCGAGCAGCTTGGGGGTCGTGAACAGGCACTTCACGTTGTGCCCGCTGGTCAGCACGATCCAGGCCTGATCGATGACGTGCTTCTGGTAATCCTTGGCGACCTCCGTCTTGCCCGCCTTGAGGCTCTTCACGACGAATCGCGGGTCGAGGTCGACGCAGAAGGCGAGTCCGCCGCGGTACTGGGCGAGGTGCTCCACGGCCAGCCGCAGCCGCCGCGGGCCGGACGGGCCGAGCATCAGCCAGTCGCTGCCCATCGGGAACTTGTCCTCCGGCAGGGTGTCGGAGAACAGCTCGTAGTCGATCCAGTGATCCTCGGCGACGAGGCGGCTCTTGGGGGTGCCGGTGGTGCCGCCCGTTTCAAAGACGTACAGCGGCTTGCCCTCCAACCCCTTCGGCAGCCAGCGGCGGACCGGGCCGCCGCGGAGCCAGTCGTCCTCGAAGATGGGGAACTGCTTCAGCCCCTCGAAGTCCGTGATCGACAGCGGATCAAAGTCGTAGCTCTCGGCCTTCTCCAGCCAGAACGGGCTGCCGGTCTCCGGGCTGAAGTGCCACTTCACCATCGCCCGGACGTGGGCGTCGAGCATCGCCCGACACTTCTTCACCGCGTCCTCCGGGGCCGGCCCGGCGGGGTCGCTGCTGTTCGGGTCGAAATAGAACCGATGCACCCACTCCGGGTTGTCGGGGGACGGCAGCTCCGTCACGGCGTTCGGCACCCCGATGCCGACCTGATGATCCGGGCCCGCGGCGGTGGTCGGCTCGACGGACGGTGCGGCGCTCACGGGGGCGGACTCTCAAAAACAGGCGAACGGACGGGAGGACGGGCCGGGATCAATGCACAGCGATCCGGGCCCGGGATTCTAGAGAACCCCCCGCCGTCGGCCACCGAGCCCCCGCCCCGCCCCGCCGCAGGGGTGTCCCCAAAACGCAACAGAGGCCGATCCGAACGTTGCAGAAACCGCACACGCCCCCTTTTTCCGATTCACCCCACAGTCGCGAAAGAAATCCGTAAGACGAAACAGGGCAGTGACTTATCGCTCCTGACGGGCGAAAATGGGGGGATCGGCCCGCGAGTTGCGGATTTGCGTAGCACCCTTCCGAACCACGCCTTCCTCCGAACCACCGGTTCCCATGGCCAATCGCTTCGACCGCATCACGATCGACGACCGCGAGGGGTTTCACGTCCTCGACCTCGGCCGGATCGACATCTGGGACGGGGCGGACCTGTCGCTGCTCCGCGAGTCGCTCAGCCTGTTGATCACCACGCAGGGTTGCAGCGCCGTCGGCGTGGACCTCTCGCACGTCAAATACATCCCCAGCGGCTTCTTCGGGATGCTCTACGACTGGCAGGAGCAGGGCGTGGACGTGCGGCTGTACAATCCGCAGCCGAACGTCGCCGCGATGATCTGGTTCCGCCAGTTCGCCGCCCCGGTCGGCGACGGGGTCTACGAACTCGTGCACGAGGGCCGCATCGAACTGCCGCCCGAGGGTCAGCCCGGTTACCGGGAGCCGGACGACGAAGACCTTTTCGCCCGCACGACCGCCCTGGCCCGCTGAGTTGATCCGCCTCCCGGCTCATTCCGCCCCGGCGAGAGCGGTCCGCAAGACCTCCGCCGCCGGTTCGTCGAACGCGACCAGCAGCGCCTCGGCGGGCCGTTCGTGCTCGGCGAGAAACGCGGCGACCTCCCGCACCGCGATCTCCGCCGCCCGCTCCGGCGGGTAGCCGTACACCCCGCAACTGATCGCCGGGAAGGCGATCGACCGACACGCCTGCTCCTCCGCCGCCGCCAGCGCGTTGCGATAGCAGGCGGCCAACCGCTCCGGCTCGCCCTGTCCCCCGCCCCGCCAGACGGGGCCGACGGTGTGAATCACCCACTCCGCCGGCAGCTCGAAGCCCGGCGTGACCCGCGCCTCCCCGGTCGGGCACCGCACGCCCGGCGCGACCTCCGGCACGGCCCGGCAGGCCTCCAGCAGCTTCGGTCCCGCGGCCCGGTGGATCGCCCCGTCCACCCCGCCGCCGCCGAGCATCCGCTCGTTCGCCGCGTTCACCACAGCGTCGACGGCCACTTTAGTGATGTCGCCGACGACGACGCGGATACGATCGGTCGCAGACATCACAGCGGGGCGGGCGAGAGAACCTGGGAGAGAACCGGATGAGCGGCGCCGCGGTCGACGCAGAATACGCCGCCCTCGCCTCGGACTATGACGAGGACTGGGCCGCCTACAACCGGGCCACGACCGAGCGAACCCTCCGGGCGCTGCGGGACCGGGCGCCGGGGGACCGGGGGGACGAGCCGGGGCGGGCGCTCGACGTCGGCTGCGGCACCGGGGCGCTTTTGGCCCGGCTGACGCCGGCCGCCGCGACGGCCGGCGTGGGCTTGGACCGCTCCGCGGAGATGCTGGCGGTCGCCCGCCGTCGGCTTTCGGCCGCGTCGCTGGTGCGGGGCGAGGCGACGGCGCTCCCCTTCCCGGACGCCGCCTTCGCCGCGGCGGTCACCAACTCCTCCTTGCACTACGCCGACGACCCCGCCGCCGGCGTGCGGGAGTTGGCCCGAGTCGTGCGGCCGGGGGGAACCGTCGTCTGGACGGACTGGGACGGCGGCGCCCTGACCACCCGCGGCGTCGTCGCCTGGCTGCGGCTCACGCGGCGCCCACTGGGGCGGGTTCTTTCCGCGACAGCGATGGCCGAGGCCCTGAGGGACGCCGGCCTGACGGACGTCCGCCTCGACCGCTGGCGGCACGGCTGGCTGTGGGGGTTGGCGACCGTCTCCGGTCGCAAGCCCGGCTGAGGATTTCACGACCAGGCGAACAGCCGGGCGGCCTCCTCTCTGATCTCTCCCAACGCCTCCGCGGCGGCGGGGCCGGAAAGCGACGGGTCGAACAGGAACTCGCCCGACAAATCCGCCCAATCTTCGGCGAAGCCGACTCCGCCGTGCTTCGGGCGGCGGTCGTGGTCGCTGACGCGGACCTTGCGGTAGGCGGTCGGGTCGGCGGAGGCCTCGGGCCGCCAGTATTCGAGGTACAGGCTCAGGCTGCGGGCGCTGCGTTCGGAGCGGTAGAGCGTCCAACCAGCGGCCTCCGCGGCGGCGAGGACCGCGGCGTAGTGAGCGTACCGCCGCCCGGCGAGCCGGTTCGCCGCAACCTGCGCGTCCGGCGTGCGGTCCTCTTGCTCGTCGGGACCGGCGAAGAGAAACGCCGGATCGTCGCAGCGTTCGCAGAGGGTGAAGGTGCGTTCGCCGTTCAGCTCTGCGCCGCAGCGGCGGCAGGCGGTCGCGGGTTTGAGGAACCGGAGCGGGGGGGCGGGCCGCCAGACCATCGGGGCAAGCTAGCGAGGCGGGGACGGTCGGGCGAACGGGCGGGTTCGGCGGCCGCCGTTGACCGCGCCGGCCGGTCCGACCTAGGACCCGCCGCTCCCCAAGGTTCGCCCCGTCGCTCCGGCCGCCGGTCCCCCGGCGCCGGTCGACGTCCGCCGTTCGTCAAGGTTCCGACATGGCCGGCCCCGCCGCGCAACCCGCCGCCCCGACGCCGACGGCTTCGGCCCGGACCGCGGCCGGAGACGCCCCGCTGCGGACGGCCCGGTCCTCGCTGACCGCCGCCGCGGCCGTCTGCGGGCTGCTTGCCGCCGCGGCCCTCGCCGCCCTGCCCGGCTGCGCCGTGCTCTCCCTGCCGGACGGCGAAACCTTCGCCGCCCTCAATCCCCTCGCCGAAGATCAAGCCGCGAAGGAAGCCGAGGAGGCCTGGGACGGGTTGAAGGACTCCAGCGTCACCGTCGACACAAAATACGTGGGCCAATACACCAGCGTGACGGGCCGCAACGCGGTGGTCGTCACCGGCGTGGGCCTGGTCACCGGCCTGCAGGGCACCGGCGGCAACCCGGTGCCGGGCGAGTTCCGCACCCGCCTGCTGGACGACATCAAGAAGCGCGGCGTGACCGGCGGCAAGGACCTGCTCGCCCGCAACGACACCGCCCTGGTCGTCGTCACCGCCTACATCCCCCCGCTGGTCGACAAGGGCGAACCGCTGGACGTGGAAGTCCGCATCCCGCCCGGCTCCAACGCCACCGACCTCTCCGGCGGCTGGCTGCTGGAGTGCGACCTGACCGAGGGCGCCACCCTCGGCGGCGCCTTCCGCGAGGGCAAAACGCTCGCCACCGCCACCGGGCCGGTGCTGGTGCGGGCCAGCGACGACCAGTCCACCCGCCGGGCCAGCCTCTCCCGCGGCAAGGTGCTCGGCGGCGGCATCACCAAGGTCGGCCGGGCCCTCGAGATGCGGATGCACCACCGCTACAAGCAGTCCCGCATGGTGCAGAAAGTCGTCAGCGCGATCGGCAAGCGGTTTCATCACCGCGGCGCCGGCGGCGTGGAGGAGTCCGTCGCCAAGGCCCACACCGACGTCAAAATCACGCTCGACGTGCCGGACATCTACAAGGAGGACTTCCCCCGCTTCCTGCGGGTCGTGGACAGCGTGGCGATGTACGAGAACCCGGTCGCCCGGCGGCTGCGGATCGAACAGTTGGAAGAGGACCTGATGTACGGCCCGACCGCCGAGGTCGCGGCGATCCGCCTGGAGGCCGTGGGCGAGGAGGCGACGCCGGTCCTCAAACGCGGTCTGGAAAGCGCCGACGAGGAGGTGCGGTTTCACTCCGCCGTCGCCCTGGCCTATCTGGGCCGCAGCGACGGGCTGGAGGTGTTGCACGACGCCGCCCGGGACGAACCGGCCTTCCGCGTGTACGCCCTCGCCGCCCTCGCCGCCGCCGGCGGGCCGCAGGCCGCCGGCCAACTCCGCCGGCTGCTCGCCGACCCGCTGCCGGAAACCCGCTACGGGGCCTTCCGCGCCCTCTGGAGCGTCGCCCCGGACGACGCTTACCTGAACCACATCCCGATGCGGGCGCCGGACCCGATCACCGGGGAACCGTCCGGCCCGCCGCTGTTCCACCTCCACCCCGTCCGGGTGGACGGCGGGCAGAGCCTCGAAGAGGTCGCCGCCCTTGAAGAGGCCCCGGAGCCGCTGGTGCACATCAACCACAACCGCCGAGCCGAGGTCGTGCTGTTCGGCCCGAACCAGCGGTTCATCGCCCCGCTGACGCTGCGGGCCGGCCGGCTGCTGATCGGCTGCCCGCCGCGGGGCGACACGGTGACGGTCTCCCTGATCGCCCCCGGCCGCGAGGACGTGCGGGAGACGAGCACGAAAATCGCCGACGTGATCGCCGCCTGCGTGGAGCTCGGCGCCTCCTACCCGGACGTCGCCGGGATGCTCCAGCAGGCCGAGGCCCAGCACAACCTGCCCGGCCAGCTGGCGATCGACGCCCTGCCCACCGGCGGTCGCGTCTACCGCCGCAAGGGCGAGACCGGCGGCAGCGCCCCGGTCGGCGCCGGCGGGCTCACGCCCAACCTGTACCGCGGCTCCGCCGCTCCCGAGGACCCCCTCGCGGTCGACCAGTTCGAACCGGACGAGGACGATCCCGCCGTCCAGGCCGAGGAGGCGAAGGAAGCCGGGGAACTGGACGCCGACGCCGCGAACGCCGACGCCGGTGACGAAGGCGCCGCCGACGACGCCGCCGCCCCGGCCAAGCCCCGCCGCGTCGCCACCGTCGACCTGAACCCGAACCCGGAACCGGAGCCGGGCGTGGGCTCTAAGTTCAAGGCGCTGTTCCGCGGCGTGGGCGACGCCTGGGGCGGCGACGACCTGTCCGAGGAAGACTGGGGGACGGACGTCGAGTGAACGCGTTCGCCGCTCCGGGCGCCGCCCCGCCCCGCCCTGTCGAAGAGCCGGTTTCAGAAAGGAACCACGAACCCGACGCGTCAGCGAGGGAACCGAATGGCGAGCGGCGTCGGCTTCCGGCCGACGCCCTCGCTCACGCTTCGGGTTCGTGGTGAAACCAGCTCATGCTCCGCTCCCTCGAACTGGCCGGCTTCAAGTCGTTCGCGGACCGCACCCGGTTCGAGTTCCACCCCGGCGTGACCGCCGTGGTCGGCCCCAACGGGTCCGGCAAGTCGAACGTCATCGACGCGGTGAAGTGGATTCTGGGCGACCAGAGCCCCAAGAGCTTGCGCGGCAAGAAGATGACGGACGTCATCTTCAACGGCTCCGCCGGTCGCAAAGCCGCCGGCAGCGCCGAGGCGACCCTCACCTTCTGCAATAAAAGCGGCTGGCTGCCCGGGGCGGAGCGCGGCGACGTCTCCGTCGGCCGCAAGGTCTGGCAGAACGGCGACAGCGAGTACCTGCTCAACGGCAAGACCGCCCTGCTGAAGGAGGTTCGCGACCTGTTCGCCGGCACCGGCGCCGGCGGGGCGACCTACGCGATCATCGAGCAGGGCCGCGTCGCCCAACTGCTCGAAGCGAACGCCGCCGGCCGGCGGGCGGTGTTCGAGGAAGCCGCGGGCGTCAGCCGGTTCAAGGCGAAGCGGGACGAGGCCGAGCGCCGTTTGGCCCGCACGGAGCAGAACCTGCTCCGGCTCACCGACGTGACCGACGAGGTCGAGGCCCAACTCGCCTCCACCCGCTCCAAGGCGAAGAAGGCCGGGGAGTGGAAGCGGCTGGACGCCGAACTGCGGCGCTGGTGGATCGGGCTGGCCGCCGACGAATGGCGGGCGCTGGCGGCCGACCGGGCCGCCGCCCGCGCCGACGCGGGGGGAGACGACGGGGAGACCGCCGCCCTCGCGGCGGAGATCGCTGAACTGTCCGCCGCCGGGGAGGAGCTGGACGCCGCCTTCGCCGCCGCCGACGCCCGCCGTCGAGAGGCCGACGCCGCGGCCCAGGCGGTCCGCAGCGGACTCGCCGCGGACCTCGCCGCCGCCGCCGCCGGCCGGGATCGGCTCGCCGAGCAGGAGGGCGAAGCCGCCCGGCTGGACCGCGACCGCACCGCCGCCGCGATTCGTCTTGCCGAAGCCGCCGCCGAGGCGGAGCGGGACGCGGCGCTGCTGGAACGTGCGAACGCCGACCTCGCCGAACGCTCCGCCGCCCATCAGGCCGCCGCCGAGGACCTGCGGGTTCGCGGCGAGCAGGCCGAGGCCGCCGGCGCCGAGCTGGCCGGGCTGCGGGAGTCCCGGCTGACGGCGCTGCGGGCCGCCGACAAAGCCGCCGCCGAACGGGACCGCCTGCGGGCCGACGCCGCCGCCGCGGAGGTCGCCCAGACCGAGGCCGAAGCCCGGTTGGAGCAGGAGGAAAGCCGCCTCGCCGCCGCCCAGACCGCCGCCAGCGAGGCCGCCGCCGTGGCCGCCGCCGCCGGGGAGCGGTTCCGCGCCGCCGCCGGCCGCCTCGCGGACCTGCACGCGGTGCGGTCCTCCCTGTTGAAGGCCCGCGAAAAGCTGGCCCGCCGGCTGTCGGAATTGCGCGAGCGCCACGGCGCCGGCGCCGCCCGGCTGGCGGTGCTCGACGAACTGGACGAACGCGGCGACGGCGTGGGCGTCGCCCTGCGGGAGGTGCTCCGCCGCGCCCGGGCCGCCACCGCCCCGCCCTGGTCGCTGGTCCGCGGCACGGTCGCGGAGCTGCTGGACTGCGACCTGGACGACGCCGCCCTGTTGGAGGTCGCCCTCGGCGAGCGGGCCTCGCTGGTGGTGATCGACGACTTCGACGCCCTGCTCCCCCACCTCGAACGCCACAGCGCCGAATACCGCAGCCGCGTCGGCTATTTCTCCCGGCGGGCCGAAATAGGAACACCGCCCGGCCCGTCGAACCCGGACGACGCCTCCGGCCTTCGCGGTTTCAAGCTGATCGACACCCGCGGCCGCGGCCCGGGCGCCGCGTCGTTCCCCCCGTCCTCCTCCCCCCTTCCCCCACCCTCGTCGGACCTCGGCGGCCTGCCCGGGGTCGTCGGCCCGGCCGTGGACCTCGTCGCGCCCGGCAACGCCTACCCCGAGTTGGCCGAGCGGCTGCTGGGGGACACGTGGGTCGTGGAAACGCTGTCGGACGCGGCGAAGCTGTCCGCCGGTGCCGGCCGCGGGCGGCGGTTCGTCACCCGCGGGGGGGAACTGCTGGAGCCGGACGGGGTACTGGTGGTCGGCCCGCCGCGGGGCGAGGCGGCGCTGCTGACCCGCGTCGCCGAGCGCCGCCGCCTGCGGGCGGAGCTGGACCGGACCGCCGCCGCGACCGCCGGCGGGGCGGAGCGTCGGGAGGCGCTGGGCGAGAAGCTGGCGGAGGTCGAGGCCGCGCTGGAGGGGGCGACGAAGGAGAAGGAGGAGGCCGCCGCCGCCCTCGCCGCCGCGGACCGGGACCGGGACCGCACCGCGGACCTGCGGGACGCCGCCCGCGACCGCCGGGACGCCGCCCATGGGGAAGCCCGCCACGCCGCCGGCCGCCGGGACGAGCGGGCCGCCAAAGCCGACGCCGCCGCCGAGGCCGCGACCGAGGCCGCCGCCGCCCTCGCCGCCGCGGAAGCGGTCCTTTCTGAACAGACCGCCGCCGCGGACGCCGCCGACGCCGCCCTCGCCGCGGACCGCGACGCGCATGCCGCCGCTGGACTGGACCTCGCCAAGACCGAGGAACGGGCCGGGGGGCTGCGGTCCGCCCACGACCGGCTGATCCGGGACGTGGCGGCGAAGCGGGAGGCCCTGCGGGAGGCGGACGAGCGCCGCGCCGCCGGCCGCCGCCGCCGCACGCAGGCGACGCTGGCGTCCCTCAACGCCGCCGCCCGGGCCGCCGAACGCATCTCCGAGCGGGACCGTCTGACGGAGCAGGCCGCCGCCGTCGCCGTGGAGGCGGAAGAACTCGCCGAGCGCCGCCGCGCCCACGCCGGCCGCTTGCAGCAGGTCGAGAGCCGCCGCAAAGCGTTGGAAGACGCCGCCCGGGCCGCCGAGGACGGTCTGCGGGACCGCGCCGCCCGCCTCTCCGCCACCGCGGAGCGGCTGCGCGAGGAGTACGGGATCGAGTTGGAAGAGGTCGCCGCCGTCCCGCCGGAGGACGGCGGTCCGTCGGCGTTGCGGGAACTCGCGGAGGAACGGGCCGGCGCCGTCGGGTCCGCTGAGCGGACCGATTCGGATGATTCGGAGCCGTCAGAAACGGTCCGCACAGCGGACCCTACGGATTTGCCGGAGTTGGACGACGAGCGGGCGGAGCTGAACCGCCGCGTGGACGCCCTCCGCGGCAAGCTGCGGGCGCTGGGGGCCGTCGACCCGGACAGCCTCGCCACGCTGGAGGAGCTCGAGGAACGCCACGGCCGGCTCAGCCGGGAGCTGAACGACCTTGTGGAGGCCAAACGGCTCCTGGAGGACCTCATCCGCCGCGTGAACCGGGAGAGCAAGGAGCTGTTCCTGGAGACGTTCGCCAACATCCGCGGGCACTTCCAAACGCTGTTCCGCCAGCTGTTCGGCGGCGGCGAGGGGGACGTGCGGCTGGAGGACGAGAACGACCCGCTGGAGTGCGGCGTGGAGGTCTTCGCCCGTCCGCCCGGCAAGGAGCCGCGGAACATCTCGCTGCTCTCCGGCGGGGAGAAGACGATCGTCTGCGTCGGCCTGCTGCTGGCGATCTTCCGCAGCAACCCGAGTCCCTTCTGCATCTTCGACGAGGTGGACGCCGCCCTGGACGAGGCGAACATCGGCCGCTTCCTGCGGGTGATGGCCGACTTCAAGAAGGAAACGCAGTTCCTGATGGTCACCCACCGCAAGCCGAGCATGTGCGACGCCGACGTGCTCTACGGCGTGACGATGCAGCAGAGCGGCGTCTCCAAGCGGCTGACGGTGCGGTTCGAAGACGTCGGCGACGACGGCCACTTCAAAGCCCCCGCCGACGCCGCCCCGGACGACGCGGCCGCTCCGGAACTGCGCCGCGCCGCCTAAGTTCTTGGCCTGCCCGAACCCGGGGCAGTTTCCTTGGTCGGACGTCTCGCGGCGTGTCGCGGCGCCTCGCCAGACGCTGCGTCACGGAGCCGTTCTCTTTTGCGCTGCCGGCTCTGCGGGCATCGGCGCTGAAAATGGGGTCGATCACACGGGCACAGGAGGCGCACACCGGGAATTTCCCGATTTTTTTCTTTTCAGAGGAATTTCACCGACACCCTCACGGAACTTCACCGGGCAAGATACTGAAGAGTCCTGACTCGGGGGCCTAAGTGGGTGGGGCGGCGACGTCGGGACGAACTCCCCCTCTCCCCTCTCCTCCTCATTCCCAGGAGAACGTCTTGCACCTCTCGCAAACGCCCCGCGGCCGTTCCGGCCGCCTCGGCTTCACGCTGATCGAACTGCTGGTGGTGATCGCGATCATCGCGATCCTCGTCTCCCTGCTGCTCCCCGCCGTCCAGCAGGCCCGCGAGGCCGCCCGCAAAAGTCAGTGCCAGAACAATCTCAAGCAGATCGGACTGGC
>NZ_JBINJD010000149.1:0-12369 GCF_043951915.1 Alienimonas sp. DA493
CGCGACCTTATGAGGCGGGGCCATGAAGAATCCTCCGTGGGGAAACCGCCGCGGAGAATATCCATCTATTCGGATCAGCTGCAACGCTCCACTAGGCGGTGTAGATAAAGCGGCTGTGGGGCGGCAGGCTGCGGCGGTCCTCCCGCCGCGACGGATCCGCCCCGGATGTCCCGCCACCGTTACGAGTTGACGACGAGCAGCGGGCGATGCTCGAGCCGCTGCTGCCCCGCGGCGGCCAGCCCGGCGCCGACGACCGGCGGTTCCTGAACGCCGTCCTGTTCGTCGCCAAAACGGGCGTGCCGTGGCGGGACCTGCCGCCGCGGCTGGGGAACTGGAACAGCGCCTGGCGCCGCTTCAGCCACTGGGCGAGGGAGGGCCGGTGGGAGCGGCTCGCCGCGGCGCTGGACGACGCGGACTTGGCCGAGCTGCACCTCGACAGCACGAGCGTCCGGGCTCACCCGCAGGCCAGCGGCTCCCGCCGCCTGCCGGGCGAGGGAAAAAAGCCGCCGACGATCGCCGCCGGCTCGGCCGCAGCCGCGGCGGGTTGATGACCCAGCTGCACGCCGCCGTCGACGCCGCGGGGCGGCCGGTGCGGCTGTGCCTGACCGCGGGGCAGGCCGGCGACGCGACCGCCGTGCCGGCGCTGCTGTCGGGCCTGCGGCCCGGCATGGTCGTGGCCGACCGAGCCTACGACGGGAGCCCAACGCGGGCCCGTATCGCCGCGTCCCGATCCCCCACGACGCGGCAGCGTACCGCCGCCGCAACGTCGTGGAGCGGTTCTTCGGACGGCTCAAGCAGTTTCGCAGAGTCGCCACCCGCTACGAAAAGCGGACCGAAGCGTTCCTCGGCATGTGCTGGTTCGCGGCCGTCGTCGCCGCGCTGTGATGGCTTTATCCACACCGCCTAGTTCGCGGGAGACGGCCCACTTCCCGGCCCGCTTCACGGCCCCGACGCGGGAGTTGATAGTCGTGCGGGCGAGCCCGGCGGCGATCATCTCCTCCCAGAGTTCCGCCAGCCGGACCGGGCCGAAGTCCGCGACGGGGGTGGGGCCGTACCGCTCCCGCCACAGCCGCAGACTCAGACGGAGGTTGTCGAGAGTCCGCGTCGGCTTACCGTCCTCGTCGACGTAGTACCTCTCGGCCCACTCCTTGAACCGGAGCAGCAGCCCGGAGGCCGTCAGCGACTCCCCCGGGCCGGCGGGCGGTCGGCGGGCCGCCGGTTTCCGCACGCCGGCGGACAGCGGGACCACGTCCGACTCCTCGTGGACCTCACCTCGGCGATGAATTGCCGAAAGACCCTCTCCGCCTCGTCCATCTCATACTGACCGAAGTCGTGGTCCTTCCCCCGTCGGTGACACTGCGCCCGGCCGGTGGCCTCATGACGGGAGAGGCCGGGGACGCGTTTCTTGGGCCGGGGTAAGACGGAGGATTCTGTTACGCCGGTCCCTAATCAGTTGATCACGAAACCCCGCTCTTGGGACGCCCCCGTCTGCTGACGGGTGTTGCCTCGATCGTTGAGGCGGCGGGAACTGACGACAATTGGGCGCGGCGGGATTCGAACCTGCGACTTCCACCGTGTGAATCTGCCCGTCGGGTCCGCCGGGGAAGGGAGCGTCTCACTGCTGTGTGAAGGGGTGAGAGGCGGATCGTACGGCATTTTCAGATCCGTTCCAGCGTTCTCACCCAGTCGCGTCCCGTCGCGTTCGCTCCCGCCGGGTCTCGTTCAAAGCTGGTCAAACGGGCCGCGAGAGGGGGTTTCCTGGTCAGGCTGACCGGGTTTCCGCCGCCCTCCTCGACCCGTCGACGGACCTGCTCCGGACGGCACAACACCGCTCCGTGCCGGCAGCCGAAGTCGGAGTTCGAAGCAGGACCGGTTCCCGGACCTCGACCGGGTTGTTCCCGGCTGCGACAACTGGGCCGGCGTAACGCTTTCTTGGACGGACGCCGCCTTCGCCGACCGGTTAGCCTGCCTGCCGGATGCCGGCACCGACCGGTGCCCGGTCACGCCGGAGGCGGCGGGCGATACGCTGCTGATCCGGACTGCCGAGGAGGGCGGCGTCCCGGGGGGCTGACGACGTCTCCCGAAACCCGCGGCGGCGCGAACTGGGTAACCGACCGACGGTCCGCCGCCCTGGGCCATGGCAGTCAGCTGCGGGCAGTGGGCGCTGAACGGGCCGGAAGAGTCGGTCCGCTGCCGCATGTCGACCAGCAGGGACGCCCCCTCCCCGGCGGGGCCACGCTGGCCTTCGCCACATTGGCCGACGATCCGATTCCGGCGGAGCATGCCGCCCAACTGACTGCCGACGGTCCGGCGTCCGTCGAACCTACGTTTTCCGCTCTTTCCGTTCCGAAGAGAAGAGTCTCCGCCCCGACTAAGCACCACACCGCGAACGGAGGGTCCGCCGCCGAGGCGAAGAGGTTGGCCGCGGACCTGCGAGAGCTGAAACGGCGGGACCGGCTGGTTTCCTCCGCCCTCGTCAGCCTCAAGCGACTGGGCTCGCTTACCGCCTAGACCGCCGTCCCCCAAGCTCGAAGGAGGCCTCATGCCGAAGTTGAATGCGAGCCTGTCCTATAGATACCGAGCAGCCGGACTACGGCAGCCGCGGAGCGACGGGGAACCTCGAGGCAAAGTTTCGGCGGACCTGCTGAAGGATCCGGAATGGCTCCGCCGGCAGATCTACGGCTGCTTCGGCGTGAGCCGCGAGGCCATGGACGCGGAGTTTGGGTATGGCGGACGGCCCGCCTGTCAGCAGGGTCAGGGGCGCAAAAACCAACCCGCTCCGCGTCTCACAGCAGCGCCGCCCGCGACGGGGCGGCAAGTAACCCCTATGCCGGCAACGGCCGCATGGCCAATGTTTCTTCGTCCAACAACTGCGGCGGACTGCCCCGCATGGAGAAGCAGGTGCCGGCACTGCACGCCTTCAGCCGGAGAGCCGGTGTGGAATTGCGCCAAGAACTGCAACGGCGGTTTGGGCCAACCACTGCGGAGGAGTTGAGCCATTGGTCAGCAAGCGACGTGAGCGAAGGACTAAGGGAGCGGGTCAGGAGCTGATCGAACGCGTTGGGCAGGAGGACCCCGCCTCGCCCAGATTCGATCGCGGCGAAGTCTTGTTTTTACGTGCCGGCCATCGTGAGGATTCCGCGTCGCGCAGTGTATCCGACTGGTTTAGATTGATTCATGCGCTCTGGGAGACAGTGGTCGCCACCGCGGGTCGGTCCTGCAGGTCGCTGCCGGTCGGGAGCCACGGCCAAGTCACCGCAAGACGTCAGAAATACGGCACGGATCGCGAAGAACTTTGCCTGAGCCAGTTGCTTCACGCCCGAGTCACGGCCCCGAATCCTCAGAGGGTATTTGCCCTCGAATACCTCAGCAGCCACGTCAGTTCTTCCGTCGTAACATTGCCGCGGCTGTTCAATACCCCAGCGGCTTGTCGAAGACGCCACCGCTCATATTCAGTTCGGGCGGAGCGACGTCATCTTGCCCCGCGCGCTGAATGCACCGCGGCGGGCCTCTGGGCGACGGACCAGCTCGTCACTATTTGACGGGGCCGTGAAGAGGGCTGATAAGTCCGCATTGGTGACGGCGAACGGGGAGCTTCGCTCCGGCCGAACGAAAAACCTGGAAAGAATCGATTTCCTCCGTTGCGACGGCGCACGCGGTCGAGCAGGATCACGTGCGGCGTCGTATTTCTTGAGGCGACGTCCGAACGCAGGGAGGCGTGTGCCCGGTTCTAGTTCGCCATTTGTCGGGCGAGCGGGAATCAACTTCTCTCTGCAAATTCACATTTGCAGATCCACCCCCTCGAAAGTGTGATTCATGATCAGTTCCCTCATGCGGGCGCCCCTGTCAGTCTGCCTCGCCTTCGTCTTCGGGCTGCCAGTCTTCGCCCAAGACGGGGCGGACGCTCCCGCCGCTGACGCCGCCCCCGAGGCTAAAGCGGAAGAGACCGCCGCGGGTCGGGCTGTACGGAACATCGCCCTCGCGCAGCAGTTGGTGGAGTACGGCGTGACGGAGAAATCCCCGGCGGCGCTGCTCGCCGCGGCGGAGATCCTGCACGACAACCCCACCTCGGGCAAACCAGCTCCGGGCGTGTCCGTGGAAGGCGGCGAGCCGCCAAAGGAGGACGGCCGTAACGACGCCGCAGGGGTGCTCGCCGCCGCGGAAGAGATGGCGAAGTCAGAAGGCATGACGGATCTCGATGGTGCCATCCTCCGCTTGAAAAAGAAGCTCGCCGAAAAGCCCAGGGGCGGTTATCCCCATCCGCACAGCTTCGAGGGGCACATCCACGGAGGGCAGACCGTGACGTACCGCCACGTCCACTTCCACGGACATAATCACGCGGAAGTTCACCCCGAGCATTACCACGGCGGCCGAATTGATCTAGATCTGATCGTCCTGAACCGCTGGGGCCACCAGGTGGCCGCGGATACTTCGCCGTCTTCACGGGCCTCCGTCCACTGGGACGGCGACGGCGATTACACGATCCTGGTCAAGTTTTACGGCGATCACGCGGACTATCACCTGACAACGAACTGACCGCGAACCCTCATCCTATCGGTTCCGCACCGTTTCGCACGACGCCCGTCTGCCTCGCAGGCGGGCGTCATTCGTTCGCTCTCACCTCTTTCTCATTAGCGAGCCTTGGAATGGCCAATGCTGCTCCCGCGATCCCGTCGGTCTACGCTGCCGTCCCCCCTAGCGATGCAGCCCGCGCGGACAGAAAGCGGCACCGCCAACGAAACTCGCGCTGCTCGTCGGCTGCAATGGTGGTATGAATGTCGTTTGGCAGGGCATTTATGGCTAGATTCTGTCTCACGAATCCAGCAGTCCTAAATACCTGCAGATGATCGCGAGGTGGACCATGCCGAGGAAATGCAGGCCCAGCCTCTCGAAGCGCGTGCCGACCCGCCAATTTTCCTTGAGCCAGCCGACGCAGCGCACGACGGCGTTGCGGCGGCGGTAGGTCGACTTGTCGAAGCGGGGGTTCGTCGCTGATTTTTGCGGGTCGGAATGACGGCCTTCACGCCGCGGCCTCGCAGGTATTAGCGGATCCGCGGGTCGCTGTAGCCTTTATCGCCGGCCAGCACCGTCGACCGGGTGCGGGGTCGGCCGCCGCCCGGCCGCGGCAGCCGAACCCGCTCAACCGAGGACCAAGCCGCGTCGGCACGTGGGCCTGCCCACCCGTCAGTTTGACCGCCAGCGGCACGCCGACGCTGTCGCAGATGAGATGCACTTTCGTGCCGTACCCGCCCCGGCTGCGGCCCAGGGCGTGATCCCTCGGTTCGGCCGCCGCCTTTCCCCCCCGGCGGGCGCCCGCAGCCGACCGCAAGGCCCGGACGACCGTCGCGTCCACGTACCACAGATCCGCGTCGATCCGCCCCCGCTCGTCGAGCCCCAGTCGCAGAGCTCGAGAATCTTCAGCAGCGTGCCGTCCTTCGCCCAGCGGGCGAACCGGCCGTGGACGGTCTGTCACGGCCCGCAACGGTCGGGAACCTCCCGCCACTGCGCCCCGGTGTGCAACGCCCACAGCACGCCGTTGAGCACGGTCCGGTGATCTCGCCACTGGCCACCCCGCCGGCCGTTCTCGGGCAACGCCTCTTTCACCAGTCCCCACTGGCCGTCCGTCAACTCGTACCGCCGCACCATCGACGCCGCTCGCTCCTTCTTCTGATTCGGCGGGCGGCGATTCTACGCGGCGACGATTCGTGAGACAGAACCTAGTGCTGTGTCATCACGAGTACTTCGGGTGTATTCTCCTGGGCGGGGGAGTTTCGCTGGGAAGGACCGATCGATGGCCAAAAAGTACGTGCTGTGCCTGACCGCCGAGGAGCGGGCCGCGCTGGATGCGATGACGCGCAGGGGGACCGCCGCGGCCCGCAAGCTGGCTCGGGCCCGGGCGTTTCTGCTGTGCGATCAGGGCGAAGGCGGCCCCGGCTGGAAGGACGCCGACGTCGCCGCGGCGCTGGGCGTGACGACGCGCAGCTTGGAAAGCTGGCGGAAGCGGGCCTGCGAGGACGGCCCGATCGAGTCGCTGAAGCCCCGGCCGCACGTCCGTAAGATCGAACCGCTCTTGGACGGGGCGGCCGAGGCCGAACTGATCAAGTTGGCCTGCTCGACCCCGCCGGAGGGCCGAGCGCGGTGGAGCCTGCGGCTGCTGGCGAGCCGGCTGGTGGAGTTGGAGGTCGTGGAGGCGGTCTCGCACGAGACCGTCCGGCGGGTTTTGAAAAAAACTCGGTGAAGCCGTGGCTGAAAAAGCAGTGGTGCGTGCCGCCCCGATGCAACGCGTACTTCGTGGCGGACATGGAGTGGGTCTTGGACGTGCATCGCCGGCCGTACGACCCGCGGTTTCCTGTGATCGGCATGGACGAGCAGCCGAAGCAATTGATCGCCGAAGTCCGCCGGCCGCTGGCGACGCGACCGGGCTCGCCGGCGAAGGTCGACTGCGAGTACGTCCGCCGCGGCGTGGGCTGCGTGTGGATGTTCAGCGAGCCGCTGGGCGGCTGGCGGAGCGTCCGGGCCACGACCAGGAAGACCGCTGTGGAGTGGGCCCGGCAGGTCCGCGATCTGGTCGATCATCCCCGCTACGCGGGAGCCGAGCGGATCACGCTGGTCTGCGACCAGCTAAACACGCACGCGGTCGCCTCGTTTTATAAAGCGTTTCCGCCGGCGGAGGCGCGCCGACTGGCCCGGAAGATCGAGCTGGTCCACACGCCCAAGCACGGCTCCTGGCTGAACATGGCCGAGTGCGAACTGAGCGTGCTGACGCGCCAGTGCCTGGGCCGGCGGATCGCGGAGCTGGAGACGGTCGAACGCGAAGCCGCGGCGTGGGCGGCGGCCCGCAACCGCGCGCAAACCGGCGTGGACTGGCAGTTCACGACCGAGCAGGCCCGAATTAAACTGAAGTCGCTCTACCCGAAGGTCGTCGAGTGACGGAGCACTAGGCCTGCAGAGCACTTCGGTGTCGGATTGGCGGGTCAGTTGAAGAGCGGAGCGCAAATGACCCTGTCGGTGTTGCTGTGCACGCTCCCGCGGGACAATTCTTGTCGAATGCGCACCTCTGAGATTGCTACGACAGGTCTCTATGCTGTTGCCAGCTAACGGGATTCTGCCACACCCGACCGGCCGCCCGCGTCGGCCCTCCATTGCCGCCGTAAGGGGCGATAAAGGGTCGCGCACTGGCGTCCACCGGAAAAGGCCAGGCGCTCAGGGGCGGTTCCTGTCAGCGCGCTCGCCGGAATCGGGCGTTTCGTGGAAAGTCCACCCGGGTGGCAGTGACGGGCGGCTGGCGGGGGGATAGACGACGTCCTCCCAGTGAGCGACGCCCCCGCCCGCCTCCTTCATGGCCGTCACCAATTCGTCCGGGAGATCGACCGGAGCCTCGCCCTTCAGAGCGGCCCGACCGACTGCCAATTGAAACAGCCGCCATCCGCCGCCGGCGCCGCGGAATAAGGCCACGCCGTCCGTATCGTACAATAGGAACAGGATGGTCGCCCGATCGACCGGCAACAGTAGGCTGGGCGAGCCGGTCTTCGCCCGGAGCACGTCTTCCCAAAGCTGAGCGAGGACGCCGGTGTCGTCGTCCAGTCGCGCCTGGAGCGTCGCCTCCAGGAACGGGCGTAGGAAGCGGACGGAATCTTCGTTGAGGTAGCTCGGCGGGATCAGACCGTAGAGGGCGGCGGCGTCGGATCGGGCGGCGAGGGCGGCGGCCTTCCGGTCCTGCTCGGACGCGGTGAGGTCGGAGGCGGCCTTCGATTGGGCGGCGAGCAACGCCCGCCCCACCGCCAGCAGCGGTTCCAGTTCCGTGCCCTTCAGAACCCGCTCCTCCTCCAGGCGACGCCGGTCGACGTCCTCCAGCAGGGCGCGGAGCGCCGCGATTCGCTCCCCGCCGGCACCGTCCGGCCCGCAGCCGTTTTTCTCCAGGCACACGGCCGCCCCCGCGACAGTGCGGTACAGCTCCGCTTCCGCCCGCTGCGAGGGGAGCAGTGCCGCAATCACGGCGCCGGCCTCGCGTAGGTCGGCCTCGGCCCGGTCGCCGCTGCCTAGCATCGCGTGCACGATTGCCCGCTTGCACAGCAGGCGGGGCTGAACGGCCGAGCGTTCAATCGGCGGCAGGGAGTCGAGTTGTTGGAACGCCTTGCCGAGCGCCTCGGCGGCCAGTTCAACTTTGGGGACGGGGGCGAACAGCAGGCTGTCAGCGAGTCGCTCGGCCGTATTCGTCCGGCGGAGGGCGAGCAGTTCGCGGCCGCGGGCGTCGCCGGCGGGCAGGTCGGACAACTCCTCAAGCACCGATTGGTAGCCCTGCCGGGCGGGGTCCAGCTGCCCGGCGAATCGGCGGGCCATCGCCAGCCCGTGCGCGTCGTGCAGTTTCAGGAGCTTTGAAGCAAGGCCGGCGTCGGAGCCGGGGGCGGCTTCGAGTTCGGTGCGAGCACGAAGATCCCGGGCCTCCTCGAAGAACTTCGCCGCCTCGCCCAGCCGCCACTGGTCCATCAACAGCCACGCCGTCCGCTCCCGCACGTGAGCCCGCAGGGGGTGCCCCTCCGGCAGTTCGTCGGCGCGCCGGCGGGCGGCGTCGTAATCGGCCCGCGCGTCGTCCCAGTCGGAGAGATCGCGGCGTGCCAAGGCCCGCAGGCAGAGGAGCTCGATCTCCAGCAGGGGCAGCGGATCCGACAGCCGCGCAGCCTCCGACAATCCGCGGTTGGCTTCGCGGAGCGCCTCCCGGGGGCGATCGACCCCTTGCAACCAGCGGGCGTAGTCCGCCCGGCAGAGGGCCTGCGCGGCGACGTGGGCGTGCCGGTCGGCCTCCGACCGGTCCGTTCCCGGCCGGCTCCGGCGCAGTTCGAACAACGCCCGCTCGTACGCCTCGCCGGCCTCGGCCCGGCCGAGTCGATGCCGGACCGCAGCGGACAGGTGCGCGTCTCCCACGGCGTCCGCCTCCGCGATCAATCGGCCTTGGGCCGCGTCGTCCGCGGACTCCCAGCCGAAGCTGCGCAGCTCCCAAACGACGTTCGCCAGATCGTACTCCTCCTGTAGAGGGCGATCGTTGGCGTAGGCGGCGACGTCCTCCCACATCGTCGCCAGCAGGTCCGCGGGGGCCGGATGCTCCCACGGGCAGGGCGCCGCCGCCCCGCCCCGGGAGGCTCCCGCCGCGTCCTCGGTCCCCTCGGCGTCCGGCTGAACCGGCCGCACCGTCACCCGCAGGCGGGGACGCACGGCGGCGGCGAACTGCGCGTCGGTCCGCAACGAGGGCAGCAGCCAGGGGGTCTCCTCAAACCACCACAGCCCGCTGAGTCCCGGCAGCCCGGCGAGCGTCGCGTCTGGTCCCTCCCGAGTGATCGGCGAGGTGCCGGACCCGAAAAAGTAAAACTCGCCGTCCCGCCCCTTAGTCAGTGGTCCGCTGACCAATTTCTGCTTCACCCGCCCATCCCGCATCGCGTCGTAGACGCCTGCGGCCAGCCGGCGGGCTCCCAGTGCCCCAGTGCGGTGGTCGTTTAGGTTGGAAACAAACGCTTGGGCGAACGGAGAATGGCCGTCGGCCCCGTCGGCGGCCGTGGCGTCGGCCTCCGTCGAGGCGATCCCGTAGGTGATCTCCGCGGCGAATAACTTCGGATCGACGCCCGCGGAGCGGCTCGCCCCCCGATCCGCAGCGTCTTTGAACATGGCGCCGGAGTGGCAACTGTCCAGCACCACCAATCGATGCTTTGCGTCGGCGTTCTCGAGCACCTCCGAAATGGCACTCCAACCGAGGTAGGACGAGGGAGTGATCGCCCCGTCGTAGAGATATAATTTCCACGGCAGCAGAGCCGCCTCCTTCACGGCGGGGTCGGACTCCGGCGATTTTCCGTGGCCGGCGAAATAAAAGAGCAGGCTGTCCCCGGGCTCGGTCTTGCCGGCGACGCCCTCGACCACGCTCAGAATGGAGCCCTTCTCCGCCTCCGCCCCGGTCAACAGTTCGACGGTCTCCTCGCTGTACCCCTCCAACCGCAGCAGCGCGTCGCGGACGGCCCGGGCGTCGTGCTCGGCGTTGCGTAACGGCGTCACGCCGTTGTCACGCAGGTCCTTGCGGTCCTGCTCCGACATGTCCTCGGAAGTGTAGTCGTAGTCGATCCCCACCACGACCGCCCAGCAGCGCCCGTACCGCAGCGCGGCTGGGTCGACGGCGCCGCGGGGAGTCGCCTCGCCGTCCGGGCCGACGTCGGTGAGCAACCGTGTCCCGCGGGCGACGTTCGCGTCGGCCGGGTTCGCCTCCGGCGACGTCGCGGGCGGATCGGCGGCCGCGGTCGCGCCCCACCAGAGGAGGCCGCCGCAGAGGAGCCCCCAGCCGCAAAGACGAACGCCGCAGAGACGCCGGCTCGCACGGGGCGGCCAGGGAAAGGACACGAACATCGTCGATGCGGGCTTAGGGAACGGGGTGCCGGCGAATTCCCTTCGATTTGCCTGCGGACCCTATCCGCCACGTCGTGCGAGTGGGTCCGAGAGCGTCCTTGCCTTCCGGCCGCTATACACTCTAGCGAGACCAGCGTCGAAAATGTCAATCGAATCCCAAAGCTGGCGTTGACATTGCGGCTCAACGCCTCCCCGACGACCCGGCGGTCCCCGCTTCCCGATCTCCCGCGACTGGCTGGGAGGTCCAATGAGTGGATTGATCCGGGGCGCGAGAGTGGCGGCACCCGACGATAGCGGTAATTCTCGTCGCGGCGGCGAGGCCGGTGGCCCCGGCGGCACGAAGAATCCGCTCTTGAAGATGTGGACACCGCCGCACTGCTCGCCGACCATCATCCTGAAGCTGCACATCGCCCGTCCGCGTGAGGACAAACCACCTGACTAGTAACTGACGGATGCACCGGCCGACTCCCCGCCGCTCCGGTATAGGCCTTTTCCCCTGCACTCTCCCAGTTTCCTCCGGCTCCTCACCCGATATGCCGCCCGCCGTCACAATTTTGACCCTCGCGCTGGGGCTCCTACCGGTCCAACCGCCGGATACGTCGCCCGAGATTCTGTCGAGCAGCTCGGGGGTCGGTCGGGCGCTATTAATCGGTTGCTCGGATTACGAGACGTTCGACCAGGATCTGCTCGGGCCCGCGAACGACGTGCAGCTGTTCGCGGAGCTCCTGCGAAAGCACTTTGGCTTTGAGGAGCGGAACGTCATGCGGTTAGCCGGTTGGCCGGACAATCCTGCCGCCCGACCGACGGCTGAGAACATCGCCGCCGCCTTCGAGCGGCTGATCGCCGCCACTGAGTCCGGGGACCGGATCGTCATCTTATTAGCCGGGCATGGGACGCGATTGCCGATCCCCGCAGCTCAGATCGACCCGCTGGATCCGGCGAACCCGGAGCCGGACGGGTTTGATGAAGCTTTCCTCCCCGCCGATTACCGACCGGCGACCGAGGAGAGTATCGCCAACGACGAGGTCCCTGCGTCCCGGGCCGGCCGGGCCCTGCGGGACGACGAGTTCGGCCGCTGGCTGGATCGGCTAGAGGCGCGGGGGGCGCACGTGTGGATCCTGTTCGATTGCTGCCATTCCGGCACGATGACGCGGTCGGCCGACTCGCGGGAGCGGACGCGGGGCGTACCCGCCGCCGCCGTCGGGCCGTCGTCGGCGGCGCTGCAGGCCGCCGCCGCGAAGGTCGAAAGCCTGCGCGACGCCGCTCCCGAATCAGCAGGAGCAATGCCGACGGCGGGCGAGTCTTCGGCAACCGGCGCCGCGGCGGGGGGAGTCTCCGGGGAGCAAGCGGGACTGGCCGGCACGGGCATGAGTCGAGCGGAGGGCGGTGGGTCGGTGGTGGCCTTCTACGCGGCGCAGGCTTTCGAGACGGCGCCGGAGACGCGTATCCCGTTCGACGCTCCGGACCTGCCGGACAACTATCACGGCGTGTTCACGCACACCCTCTGCACAGTGCTGTCGGGCGGCGGGGTAACAACCTATCGCGGACTTGGCCGGCGTCTGTTGGCGCAATACCGGGCGGATCGAGGCTCCCACGGACCGACGCCCTTCTTCGCCGGTCCGCTGGACCGGGCGGTGCTGGAAACGGGTGCCCCGGCCGATCCGCCGGCCCCGCAACTGACGCAGCGGGGCGGCGTGTGGTGGGTGGAGGGAGGGGCGCTAGCCGGGCTGCAGGCCGGTTCGATCCTCGCGGTTCGCGCCGATGACGCCGGCCCCGAGGCCCCGCCGCTCGCGTTCGTCAAAGTCACCGCCGCCGGTCCGACCGAGTCGGAGGTCGTTCCGACCGGCCACGACGGCGTCGCCCCGGTATCCGCTGACGCGCTGCCGGAGGGCGGGCGGTGCGAGGTGGTCGTGCGGGACTTCGGCGACGCGAGGGTTGGCCTGAGTCTGCTGCCCCACGCCGGGGCGGACGCGGCGGCGGTCGCCG
>NZ_JBINJD010000014.1:0-59110 GCF_043951915.1 Alienimonas sp. DA493
CGCCCAGTGCGGCCCGGCGGTTGCCGCGACGCCCCCGCGGACGACGGCCGGCGCCGAGGAGGACGACGACTCGGACGACGAGAACGGGAACCGCTCGCCGGAGTTGGTCGGCTCCGCGACCGGCGACGAGGACGACGACTGACGCGGACGAGCAGGGCGGGTTCGATACCAGCCCGGAGCGCAAGCTCCGGCGGTGCGTCTCGTCGCCCCGACGCACGGCCGATGCTTGCGTCTCGGGCTGGTCTCAGGGCGAAGCGAGCCATTCCCGAACGCGAAACGTCCCGGCCCTGAGGAGGGCCGGGACGCTGCGATCGCGGGCGGATTGGGCCGGCCTCGGCCGGGCCGGGCTCAGCCGAACTCGGGGCGGCGGGGGGCGAGTTGTTCCTTCAGGCGGGCGACGATGCTGCTGTGCATCTGGGAGACGCGGCTCTCGGAGAGGCCGAGGGTGCCGCCGATCTCCTTCATCGTCAGTTCCTCGTAGTAATAGAGGATGACGATGAGGCGCTCGTTCCGGTTCAGGCCCTTGGTGACCATCTTCATGACGTCCCGCTTCTGAATCCCGCCGGTGGGATCGTCGCTGCGGCCGTCTTCGAGGACGTCGATCTCGGAGACGTCCCGCGAGCCGTCCGTCTCGTACCACTTCTTGTTGAGGGAGACGAGGCCCACGGCGTTCGCCTCGGCCTTGAGCTTGGCGAACTCCTTGGGGTCGAGCTCCATCTTCTTGGCGATCTCGGCGTCCGTGGGCGGACGGCCGGCCTCGGCCTCGGCGGCCTTGCGGGCGTTCTCCAGCTTCGTCGCCTTGGAGCGGACGAGGCGGGGGACCCAGTCCATGCTGCGGAGTTCGTCCAGCATGGCGCCGCGGATCCGGGGCACGCAGTAGGTCTCGAACTTGACGCCGCGGTCCAGATCGTAGGCGTCGATGGCGTCCATCAGGCCGAAGACGCCGCTGCTCATCAGGTCGGCGATATCGACGCCGTCCGGCAGCTTTTGCCAAACCTTTTCCGCGTTGTACCGCACGAGGGGCAGGTAACGTTCCACCAAGGTGTTGCGGACCTGCCGATTGTTCTGGTCGGCCTTGTAGGCTTTCCAGAGAGCCGCCGTCTCCTCGGGGCCCAGGGCGCTGTTTTCGGTGCGGGAAGTGAGTCCTCGCAGGCCAGTCGTCCGTAACGCCATCGACCGCTCCGTGGTCTAAAAAGTGCCGGGTTCGCCGGGGGCCGTCCCCGGCGAGTCAGGTGGTTTCGCCTCAGGCGGCCGCGGGGGCCGCCGTGTTCCCAATCGGTTTGTTCGCAATCGCTTCGGAGGGCTGAGCCCCCCGATTCGCCTCGGCGGCCAGCTCGCGTTGAGCCAGCTCGGTGGCGAGTCGTCCGCAGGCGCCGCCGGCGATCAGGCCGGGGAGGAACCCGAAGCCCGCCGCCAGGAGAGCCGACCAGAGGGCCGCGTCGGCGTCGGTTCCCCGGGCCGCGTCCCGCAGGACGCTCGCCACGAAAACCACCGTCGCCAGCCGCACGCCGAAGGCCGTCGCCACGCCGTTCTCCCCGTGCGTCCGTGGTTCGTCTTGTGAAAGACCCCGCGCGGACCGTTCCCGCGGACCCCGCTGGTATCGTCACCGGGCGGTCCGCGGCTTGAGCGAAGTTCGACCGGCCGTCACGGCCGCCCGAACCGGGTCGGTTATGAAGCCGCCTCCCGAATCCGTGCGGAGCCGTGAGTCGCAGCGCCGGCGGTCCGGACGCCCGCCGCCGGGCCGCCGGGGGCGGCTTCGGTCAGCAGAGGTTCCCAGTCGCCCAGGCAGGCCGCGGCGAGGTTCGCCGGGGTCGCCTCGCAGATGTCGTCCGGCACGTCCTGCCCGAAGGTCAGCGTGCTGACCGGGGCCGGCGGGGCGCTCCGCAGCAGGTCCACCGCGGCCCCGGCGCCCTCGGCCTCGTCCAGCTTGGACAGCACCAGGGAGGACGGCCGCAGCCGGCCGTACCGCAGGGCGGCCCGTTGCAGGGCCCGGTGACCGGCGGCCACGGAGAGCACCAGGTGAGCCTCGACCGCCGTGCCGTCCGCACAGCGGGCCGACAGCAGGGAGGCCAGTTCGGATAGGTGGGCGTCGTCCCGCGGGGCCCGGCCGGCGGTGTCGATCAGGACCACGTCGCAGCCGCGGAGCTTGTAGAGGGCTTCGGGCAACGCGGCGGCGTCGGCGGCGACCTCGAAGGGGGCCGCGAGGATGCGGGCGTAGGTGGCGAGCTGCTCGACCGCCCCGATCCGGTAGGTGTCCGCGGTGACCAGCCCCACCCGGCGGCCGCCGCGGAGGGACAGGCGGGCGGCGAGCTTGGCGAGGGTCGTGGTCTTGCCGACGCCCGTCGGGCCGATGAACGCGGCGACGTGGCGGCGGGTCGGGTCGGCGGCGACGCCGCCGCGGACCGGCAGGTCCTCGGCCAGCACGGCGGCCACGTCGGCCAGCGGGGCGTCGCCGAGGTTGTCCACGTAGTACTGGGCGGCGGCGGGGGCGAAGTCCCGGGCCGTCAGCCGGGCGAACAGCGGACGCTGCTCCGCCGGCGGAGCCTTCGGCAGGGCGCCGGTGCGGGTCAGTTCCCGCACGATGTTCGCCGCGTGGGCCGTCCGGGGGTCCAGACGCTCCCCGGACCGGGCCGCGGTCCGCGGGGTCACCTCGGCGGTCACTTCGACTTCCCGCCCGGCTCCCCCGGCTCGGCCCGGCAGCGTGCGGCTGCTCAGCAGGGAGGCGTCGGGGCCGAACTCGTCCCGCACCCGGCGGAGAGCGTCCCGCATGGTGGCGGCACGGAAGGTGCGAATCTCACTCATCGGGGTGCTCACGGACGGGGGGAAGGAGGAAGGGAGGCGTGTCGAGGGAGGAGGGAAAAGTCAGGGCGTCAGGCGAAGGCCGCCAAGGGCGATTTCGGCGGGGCCGGCTCGGCGGCGGGGGCGGCGGCGGTTGGGGCCGGCTTGCCGGCGGACCGCAGGCCCTCGGCGGCGAGTTGCCCGTGCACTTCAAGGTTCGTGTCTCGGGTCACTTCCGTGAGGCTCATCACCGTGAGCTTCGGCAGCTTGTCGCGGACGATCTCCCGCAGCCCCAGCCGGACCTGCGGGCCGACCAGCACGATCGGGGCGTGCCCGGCGGCGGTCAGCTTGGTCAGTTCGTTCTTCAGGCCCCGCACCACCGCGTCGCGGACGACCGGCGGCAGGGTCAGCACGAAGCCGCCCTCGCGGAATTCGCTCTTGGAGGCGATCAGCTCCTCGGCGGCCGGATCCAGGCTAACGACGTGCAGCACGCCGGCGTCGTCGCGGTGCAGCTCGCAGAGGGTGCGGGCGAGGGCGTGCCGGGCGCATTCCGTCAGAAAGTGCGGGTCCTTGGTGCGGCCGGCGTGATCGGAGAGGGCTTCCAGGATCGCCTCCAGGTCCCGCACCGGCACCCGCTCCCGCAGGAGGTTCGCCAGCACGGCCTGCACCTGGCCGGCCCGCAGCATCTCCGGCACGACTTCCCCGACCAATTCCGGGCAGCGCTCCTTGAGGTGATCGAGGAGGGCGTGCGTCTGCTGACGGGTGAGCAGTTCGGCGGCGTGGTCGCGGACGATCTCGGTCAGGTGCGTGACGACCACCGCGGCCGGTTCGACGACATGGTAGCCCATCAGGGCGGCCCGTTCGGCGGCGGTCGGATCGACCCACACGGCCGGGCGGCCGAAGGCCGGGTCCACGGTCGGCATCCCCGGGGGGGCGCCGCTGGCGGAGCCGGTGTCCACGGCGAGTTTCGCGTTCGCGTGGCACTCCCCGCTGGCGATCACCACGCCCCGGATCTTCACCCGGTAGCTGTTCGGGTCCATCGTCGGCACGTCGCGGAACCGCACCTTCGGCAGGATGATGCCCAGTTCGCCCGCCACGTTCCGCCGCACCTTCGCCACCCGGTCCAGCAGGTCCCCGCCGGCACTGGGATCGACCAGCTTGAGCAGATTGACCCCCAGTTCGAGAGCCAGCGGCTCCACGGTCAGTTCGTCCTCGGGCTTCGGCTCCGGGGCCTTGCCGGCGGACTTGTCTTTGTTCGGGGAGGTCTCGTCGGCGTCCTCGCCGGCGGCGTGGGCCTCCTTCTCGTCGGTCTTGCCGCCCAGGGTCCAGCCGACGACGCCGCACACCCCGGCGAGGCTCAGCAGCGGGGCGGCCGGCAGGCCGGTGAAGGCCAGCGCCGCCAGGAACCCGCCGGCCAGGAACATGCTTTCCCGGTAGCGGAACAGCTGCGTGACGATCTCCGTCGGCAGGTGCGTGCTGTTGCTCGACCGGGTGACGATCAGGCCGGCGGCCAGCGAGATCAGGAAGGCCGGCACCTGGCTGACCAGCCCGTCGCCGATCGTCAGCGTGGTGAACACCGTGGCGGCGGTGCCGACGTTCATCCCCTCTTCAATCACGCCGACGTACAGCCCGCCGGCGATGTTGATGCAGGTGATGACGATGCCGGCGATCGCGTCGCCGCGGACGAACTTGCCGGCGCCGTCCATGGCCCCGTAGAAGTCCGCCTGGCTGGTCACGTCGTCGCGGCGGCGTTTGGCCTCCTCCTGGTCGATCAGACCGGCGGAGAGGTCGGCGTCGATCGCCATCTGTTTGCCGGGCATCCCGTCCAACGCGAACCGGGCGGCGACTTCGCCGACGCGGGTGGCGCCCTTCGTGATGACCAGAAACTGGATCGCCACGAGGATCACGAACAGGATCAGCCCCACCGCGAGGTTGTCCCCGGAGACGAACGAGCCGAAGGCCTCGATCACCCCGCCGGCGGCGTTGGTCCCGTCGCTGGCGGCCTTGGAGAGGATCAGCCGGGTGCTCGCCACGTTCAGCACCAGCCGGGAGAGCGTGGTGCCCAGCAGCACGGCGGGGAACACGCTGAACTCCAGCGGCCGCCGCACGTAGACCGTCACCAGCAGGATGACGGTGGCGAGGGTCACGTTCGCCGCCAGCATCAGGTCGAGGATCGCCGCCGGCAGCGGGACGATGATGACCAGCACGGCGCCGCACAGCAGCGCCGGAAACAGCAGCGCCCGCCCGCTGGCCACGGCCCCGCCGAACGCCCCGTCCGCCGCGAAGGGCGAAGAGCCGGCGGCAAGGGAGGACGCGGCGGGCATACCGGGGGCGGCGACCCCTGAGGGGTCGGTTCGAACGGAACGAGTTGGGGGGTGGAGAGTCGCGACGCCGCCCGGTTCGGACCGGGGCGGCGGGGGAGTGACGACGGGCGGGGGTGTAGTTTCGCCCGGCCGGCGGAGTCCAGACTTGCAAACCAGAATTGTAACTCTTGCCCTCAAGATTCCCCGGACCCCTGTTTTTGAGGGGCGGGACGAGCGGCAGCCGACGGCCCCCCGGCGGGCCGATTCGTGAGTGAGGGGTGTTGAGCGACGAGCCAGAGGCGGGGCGGGGCAACCGATCCGCTCGCCCGGCGGCCCCCCCGCTCGCCCTCCTCCCTCCTCCCTCCTCCCTCCTCCCTCCCCACTCCTCCCTCAAAATGCCGATCGCCCCCCGCCCGGCTCACACGCCGGCTCGGTCGGGCCGCCCCGTCGTCACGCCGTCGCCGAGCGCCTATTCTGTGCGGTTCGGAACGGGACGCGGCCCGGCGGCGCCCGCGTCGGTTCGCGGGGCGGGGGTTGTGGATTCGTCCGGCCTCTCTTGAAGAACGAACGTGATGACCTGGGTGACGCTGGCGGCGGGGTTGGCCGTGTTGACGGTCGGGGCGGAGGCGTTGGTGCGGGGGGCCGCCCGGCTGGCGGGCACGCTGGGCATCCCGCCGCTGATCGTCGGGCTGACGGTCGTGGCCTTCGGGACCAGCGCCCCGGAGTTGGTCGTGAGCCTGCACGCCACGCTCGCCGGGCGGCCGGACGTCGCCCTGGGCAACGTCGTCGGCAGCAATAACTTCAACGTGCTGGTGATCCTCGGGGCCTCGGCGCTGGTCGTGCCGCTGCGGGTCGCGGAGCAGTTCGTCCGGTTCGACGTGCCGGTGATGATCGCCCTCTCCGGCCTCGTGCTGCTGCTGGCCCTCGACGGCCGCGTCGGCGGGATCGACGGCGCCCTCCTCACGACCGGGCTGGTCCTCTACATCGCCCGGGCCGTCCTGACGAGCCGCGGCCGTTCCGACGCCGAGCCCGCCGGGGCCGCCCCCGCCGCGAACCGGCCCGCCACCGAGCCCGCCGCCCCCGCCGCGACCGAGCCCGCCGCCCCCGCCGCGACCGAGCCCGCCCGGGGGAAGGGCGGCGTCTGGCTTTCGCTGCTGTGGTTGGCGGGGGGGTTGGCGGCGCTGGCGCTGGGGTCGCGGCTGTTCGTCGACGCGGCGACGGAGCTGGCCCGCGGGTTCGGGGTGTCGGAGCTGGTCATCGGCCTGACGGTCGTCGCGGCGGGCACCTCGCTGCCGGAGGCGGCCACCTCGATCCTCGCCGCCGTCCGCGGGGAGCGGGACATCGCGGTGGGCAACGTCGTGGGCAGCAACATCTTCAACCTGCTCGGGGTGCTCGGGCTCTCTGCCCTGCTCTCCGGCGGCGGGGTGACGGTCTCGCCGGCGGCCCTGCGGTTCGATCTGCCGGTGATGGTCGCCGTCGCCGTCGTCTGCCTGCCGATCTTCTGGACCGGGCAGGTCGTCGCCCGCTGGGAGGGCGCCCTGCTGCTGGCCTACTACGCGGCCTACACCGGCTGCCTGTTCGCCGCCGCCTCCGGCGCCGCCTGGGCGGAGAACCCCGGCCCGGCCACGCTGGCCGTCGTCCTGCTCCTCGCCGTCGCCCCCGTGGCGCTCTCCGCCGCCCTGTCGGTGCGGGCGAGGGGCAGGAGCGAGGGGTGAGGAGTGAGGAGCGACGGCGAGCGGGGGGCGTGAGCCCCCTGTGCGACGCGGGGCGAACGCGGCGGAGTGAGGAGTGATGGGTGAGGCGGGAGGAGGGCGATCGGGCGACGCGTGCCCCGGAGGCCGTGACCGTTCGCGGGTGACGAGTGAGCGAACGAGGGGGTCGGCGGGCGGCCCCGGAGGCGTGCCCCGCACCGCCGTCGCCGCCGTAACGCCTTGGCCCCGAGGAACCTCCGCCGCGTCGACTCGGATCGGCACGGCAATCGATCGCGTGCGCCCGTGGCGGACGGCGTCCCCCTGCGTCCAGCGTGTCGTCCCCACTTTTCGGCGGTGTCGCTCCCGTCGGGAACCGACCCCGACCTCCTTCAGCCGGACGCCGAGCGGCTGAACCCGGATTGATCCGTCCGGTTCTGCCGGTCCTAACGGTCATGGTCTCCGCGTGGCGGTTGGGGGCCTGCTCATCCCTCGACCACGCCGCTTCACCCCCTCGCTCCGAGCGCTCTGGAGAGACCCCATGAACCACCTCCTCAAAGTCGCCGCCCTATCTTTGGGCGCCCTCGCGGCCACCAGCCTTTCCGCCGGCACGGCCCAGGCCCAGGTCACGGATAACGATGTCCGCGGCGATCTGACCAACCGGAACGGCAAGGTCATCGGGTCGTTCGAAGGCGTGTTCGAGGTGACGGAATTCACCGTCGAAGGCAATCAGCTGATCGCCAACGGCACCCTTTCCGGCGACCTGCTGAACAAGAAGGGCAAGGTGACCCGGTCGATCAGCGAGGATCTCAGCGCCCCCGTTCAGTCCCTGACGATGATGGACACGAACGCGACGGCGACGGGGACGGACCGGGCGGCGATGGCGGCCGACTCCTGCATGATCCTCGACCTCGACCTTGGCCCGCTGGACCTCAACCTCCTCGGGCTCGTGATCGACCTCGAACCGATCGTCCTCGACATCTTCGCCGTCCCGTCCGACGGGGCGCTCGGCAGTCTGCTTTGTGCGTTGGTCGGCCCGGACGGGCTGATCTCCGACATCGCCGGCCTGCTCGAAGATCTGATCAGCGCCAACCTCTTGGACTCCTTTCTCGACTTCCTGAACGGCCTGCTTGAGGCCTGACCGAACGGCCGGCGACGGCCTTCGTCACAACGACGGCGTCCCGCCCCCGTCCCCGCCGCGGGGACCGGGCGGGGCGACCGGACCGCGGAGAGGCCGGAGGGGTTCGTCCCTCCGGCCTCTCTTTTTTGCGTGGATCAAAGCCTTACGAGACAGGGCTCGGCGGGGTCCGGCGGCGGGCGGGGCGGGGGCGAAACGTCCCGGTTCGGGGTCTAGGGGGGAGAGGTCGTCATCCGGCCGCCCCCCCGATTTCCCATTCGAACCTCGCACCGACCCCGCCCGATGAACGCGATTCCCCCGTCCCGGCTGCCCGCCTCCGTCGTCGACGACGGCCCCTCCCGCGACGAGATGGCCGAACGCGGGTTCCTCGGCAGCGTGCTGCTGACCGGAACCCTGCCGACCGACGAGTCCGCCAACCTCACCGCCGACGACTTCTTCTCCGACCGCAACACCGCCGTCTTCGAGAGCCTGCACCGGGTCGCGGCGGCGGGGCGGAAGATCGACCTCGTCACCGTCGCCGACGACCTCGCCCGGGCGAACCGGTTGGAGGCCGCCGGCGGACTGCTGCACCTCGACACGCTGCTGCAAGAGACGCCCCACGCCGGCCACGGCCGCGACTACGCCGCCATCCTGCGGGAGCACGCCCGCCGCCGGGCCGTCCGCTACGCGGTGCGGGAGGGGGCGAACGACGACCCCGACGCCCTCGCCGCCGCTCTCGCCGAGGTCGCCGAACGCTTCCCCCCGCTGACCGGCCCCGCCGACCGGCAGGGGGAACTCACGCTGCGGATGCTCTGCGACGTGCCCCGCCGCCCGGTGCGGTGGCTCTGGCCGGAGCGGCTGGCCGTCGGCAAGCTGAACCTGCTCGCCGGGGAGCCGGACCGCGGCAAGAGCTTCCTCACCTGCGATTTGGCGGCCCGCGTCACCCGCGGACTGCCCTGGCCGGACGGTCGCGGCCACGCCCCGGCCGGCACGGCATTGATGCTGAACGCCGAGGACGCCGCCGACGACACGCTCGGCCCCCGCTTCGACGCCGCCGGCGGCGACCCGGCCCGGCTGGCCGTGTTGGAGGCCGTCAAGGACCCCGGCCGCCCGGAGCGCTGCTTCGACCTCTCCCGCGACCTGCCCCGCCTGGACGCGGCCCTGGACCGGCTGGCCGAGATCGCTCCGCCGCGGCTGGTGGTGATCGACCCGCTGGGCGCCTACATGGGCGGCTCCGACAGCTACAAGGACGCCGAGGTCCGCGGCCTGCTCGCCCCGCTGGCCCGCCTCGCCGAACGCCGGGACGTGGCGGTGGTGCTGGTCTGCCATCTGAACAAGGGGAACCACGGCGGGACCCCGCTGTCCCGCATCACGGGCAGCGGCGGCATCGGGGCGGCGGCCCGCTGTGCCTGGCTGGCCGGGTCCGACCCGGACGAGACCCCGGAACTCGGCCGCCCCCCGCGACGGCTGCTGGTCAGCCTGAAGAACAACCTCGCCGCCGCCGTGGGCGGGCTGGCGTACCGCATCAGCGGCGACGACCCGGGGTTCGGGGGAGGGGGGAGGAGTGATGAGGGAGGAGTATTGAGCGATGAGCCGTTCCCCGACCCGCCGGGCTTTGAGGGGGCGAACTTCGCCGGTTCCTCCTCCCCCCTGCCCCCTGCCTCCTCCCCCGACGCCGCCCCGCCGCGGGTCTGGTGGGACCCGACGCCGGTGGAGACGACGGCCGCCGCGGTGCTGTCCGCCGCCGCCGGCCCGAACGACCGCGGTTCGACGGAGGACGAGGACGCCCGCTGCGAAACCTGGCTCCGAGCGGAGCTCATGAGCCACGGCGGCACGGCCCCGAGCAAGACCGTGACAGACGCAGCCTGTGAGGCGGGGATCACGGAGAACCGGCTCCGTCGAGCCCGAAAGGCGCTGGACGTGCGGGCGACGAAGCGGGCGTTCGGCGGCGGGTGGGAACTGTCCCTGCCCGACGCCGGAGAGCCGTGACGGTCGACCGTCAGCCCCAAGGCGGCGAAGGCGTGTCCCCCCGGGGCCGCCCGCCTTCGCCGCCTTCGGGTGATCCGAGCGTTCGAGAGGGCGGAGCAGACTGACTGCTCGGTATCCTCGGCCGCGTTCCGGTTCCCCAGCGGCGGCGGTCATGCGGTGTCTCGATCATCTCGACAGCCACGCCGTCGCCCTGTGCGTGCACTGCGGACGGGCGATGTGCGGGGCCTGCCTGCGGCGGTCGGCCCACGACTGCTGCGTCTGTTCCGACGCCTGTGCGGCAGCCAGCGACGAATTCGACCGGGTGATCGGCACGAGTCGGCGGACGAACCAAGGGATGCTCCGCGGAGCCGCTTGGGTCATGTACTTTCTGGCCTTGCTGATCGCAGCGCCGGCGGCGTTGGGTGTCGTGCAGGGCGTCTGGGTCTTCGCAGTGATGACCGGCGGATTTGCGGCGCTCATCGGCGCCGTCGGCGTCGTCATGCACGTCGCCGCGGCCCGGCTGTACGAAGAATCGCCGCCGCGGACGGGATGACTCACGTCACCCCCACTCTGGACGAGCTGAACGGGAGCCTGTCGCGGCCGTGTCCAGGCGGGGCGGTGGACGAGAAGGCTCAAGTCACTTGGTCGGGGGGGGAGGGAGTCGGCGGTAGGACCGCTCGACCACCCGCCACGGTTCGTCGAAGTAAGCCGGCGGCGGCCGGTCGATCCGGCCGAGAGCGTCGAGGAAACACGCTCGTTCGACTTCCCAGTAATACCGCAGCAGATCAGGGTCGAAGTCGATCAGCAGGGTCGGGACGTTGTGCAGGTGGTCGGCGAGGGCCTGACACCATGCCGCGTCGTCCGGGCCGTTACGGATGAGGATCAGCGTGCACCGGAGCAGTTCGAGGAACGCCTCCCGCAGCGGATCGGGGCACGGCCGGGGCGTTCGCGGTTGCATCGAGGGGCGGCCAGCGGGCAGGAGACGGCGGTCGTCACGATCATATCTACCGAGAGTCGAGCCTGTCCCTCTCGCACGGCTCCCCCCCAAGGTCGCCCAAGGCGGCGAAGGCGGGCCCCCCCGGGGGGACACGCCTTCGCCGCCTTCGTAGGAACCGCTCGTCGCCGGGCGGCGGGGGGCGTAGGGTGGGGCCGGTTCCTTCGATTCGGCGGAGGTTCGGATGACTCGCTCTACGCTGCTCAAAACGCTGGTCGCCGCGGTGGCGCTGCGGTGGCTGGTTTCTTGGGGCGTGCAGGGAACGAGGGAGCGACGGCAGGCCCGGGAGGAGGAGGCCCGCCTGGCCACGCAGACGATCCTGCACACCCTCGCTTGGCATCAGCTGTGGCTGTTCGAGCGGGGCGAGCCGAACCCGCTGCTCTCCGACGCCCCGCTCGGCAATCTCGCGGCGTCCGCCGGTCGGCTGCGGCCCGAGGACGACTGGCGGGTCTCCGCCGACTGGTTCCACCACCCCGCGATCAGCACGCACGGCCCCGCGGCCCGCGACGGGTGGGGCCGCCCGCTGCGGCTGGTCGTGCCGTGGGACGAAACGGTCCGGGTCTCCAGCGCCGGCCGCGACGGCGTCCACGGCACGGACGACGACCTTGCCGTCTCCCTTCACTACCGCTCCCTGCACCGCGACCGGCAACCCGAGCCGCGACCGGCGATTCGCACAGGGGACTGACGTCCCCCGCTCGCCTTCTGCCCTACTCAATACCCCTCACTCCTCCCCCCTCACCCCTCACTCCTCCCTGCCCCGCTCGGGGTTGAACCGCGGCGGGGCGGGCGGTGTCCTTCCGGGCGGGGGTTTCTCGCAGACGGGAGCGTGGCGTGGTGCGGATCGTGCCGTGGGCGGAGGAGTTTCGGCCGGCGTTCGAAGCCCTCAATCGGGAGTGGTTGGAGGTCCTGTTCGCCGTCGAACCGGCCGACGAGGCCTATTTCGCCGATCCGGTCGGCACGATTCTGGAGCCCGGCGGGGCGATCTGGTTCGCCGTGGACCGGGACGTCGCCGCGGACCGGGACGTCGCCGTGGACCGGGAGGTCGCCGTGGGGACCGTGGCCCTGATCCGGCAACCGGACGCGACCTTCGAGCTGGCCAAGATGGGCGTCACCGCGGCGTGGCGGGGCCGGGGCGTCGGGCGGGCGCTGGTCGAAACCGCCCTCGCCCACGCCGCCGCCGAAGGGGCGGGGCGGGTGACGCTGCTGTCCAATACGAAACTGACCGCCGCCCTGCGGCTGTACGAACGGCTCGGCTTCCGCCGCGTCCCCTGCCCCCCCGCGACCGGCTATTCCCGCTGCGACGTGGCGATGGAGTTGGCGTTGGACGGGGTGAGGAGTGTTGAGTGAGGGGCGTTGAGTGAGGGGTCGGGAGTGAAGCGTCCGCGGCGCCCTCTCGCAAAACTCCTCACTCCTGACTCCTCACGCCTGACTCCCGTCCCCCGCCGCTCCGGGCCGCGTTGCGGGCGGCGGGCGGGGGCGGCGAGGATGGGGCGGTCGCTCGTGTCCCCGTTCGAGGTTCGTCGCCGTGGTTCTGTCCCGTCGGTTCCTGCTCGCCGTGACGGCAGGCCTGTGCGTGCTGCCCGGGGTCGGGGAGGCGGAGGAGACGAAGCCGCCGCTGCGGGCCCTGATCGTCGACGGGCAGAACAATCACACGGATTGGCCGCTCATCACCGTGATGATGAAGCGGTATCTGGAGGAGACCGGGCTGTTCGCGGTGGACGTGGCCCGCACGCGGTTCACCTGGCGGGGCGACCGGCGGGCCGAGTGGCTGCCGCGGGCCGGGGCCGGGGAGAGCGTCGATCTGCCGCGACCCAAGACCGATCCGCGGTTCAGCCCGGAGTGGTCGAAGTACGACGTGGTGATCTCGAACTTCGGCAACGACGCCGCCCCCTGGCCGGAGGAGACGAAGGCGGCCTTCGAAGAGTACGTGGCCGGCGGGGGCGGGTTCGTCAGCGTGCACGCGGCCGACAACAGCTTCGGCGACTGGCCGGCCTACAACCGCATGATCGGCGTCGGCGGCTGGGGCGGCCGCGGGCCGGACGCGGGGGTCTACGTGTACGTGAACGACGCCGGCGAACTGGTCCGCGACGCCTCCGACCCCGGCCGGGCCGGCGCCCACGGCGGGCGGGAGCCCTTTCCCATCGTCCGCCGATCGGAACACCCGATCGTGCAGGGCCTGCCGGAGCGGTGGAAACACGCCGCCGACGAGTGCTACGCCCGGCTCCGCGGCCCCGCCGAGAACCTCACGGTGCTGGCGACCGGCAAGGATCAGACCGACAACGCCCCCAGCGATCGGCACGAACCGGTGTTGATGACGATCCGCTACGGCGAGGGCCGCGTGTTTCACACCACGCTGGGGCACTCCGCGGAGGCCTGCGAAAGCGTGGACTTCCTCGTCACCCTCACCCGCGGCGCCCAATGGGCCGCCACCGGCGAAGTCACCCTGCCGGTGCCCGACGACTTCCCCACCGCCGAGGCGACCTCCTCCCGGCCGTTCCCGGGGCTCGACCGCGACGCGACGAACTGACGAATGGCCGCCGAAGCCCCCGTTTACCAGTGCATGACGAAGGGGACCGACCGGGAGTCCGGCGGGCCGCGGTTCTCGGCGAGCTGGGTCGGGGCCCGGCGGGGGACGTTCAAGGTGTTCGCGGACCGCATTGAGGTCGGCGACTGGCGGATTCCGTTCGAGCAGATCGACCGAGCCGTGCTGCACCGGGCGACCTATCTGCCGTTCGTGAAGGTCGGCGTGCTGGAGCTGGACGCCGCCGGCCGGACGTACCAGTTCGGGTTCAACCCGTGGGCCGCCCCGGAGGAGCATCTGCCGTTCCCGGTCGAGGAACGGGAGGGGCCGATGGGATACTCGCAATTCAGCGTGGCCGTCCGGCTGGTCGCGGCGGCGGCCCTGCTCTACTTCCTGTTCGACGCCCTGACGTAGCCCCGCCGTGACCGCCGAGACCCACGTCGTCGACGACCGCACCTTCCTGCTCGGGCTGGACGAGCTCTACCGCCGGGCGATGAAGCCGCACGAGCGGGGCGAACTGCTCGACGCCGCCCGCGAGACCGCCGCCGCCCTCTCCGTCGCCCCGGCGACCGGGCCGGTCGAGGGGTACTATGCGGAGGACGAGGCCCTGACGGAGTACTTCCAACTCGTGCGGGCGTTGCAGGACGTGTCGGCCGGACGGGAGCCGGAGGTCGCCGGCCTGCCGGGCTACCGACGGCTGCGGGAGGTGACCGGCTCCCCGCTGTTCGGCCCGTCGACGCAGACCGGGGATCTGCTGCCGGCCGGGAAGGACCCGCTGTCGCGGGCGCTGGGCAAGACGTTTCCGGACGACTGGGCCGTCGAGACGCTGACCGCGGCGGCCTACGCGGAAGCGGCGGCGGACGAGGACGATTGCTCGTTGGTCGCCTTGGCCGCCCTCGCCCGCGACGCCGTGCCCCTGGCCGCCCTGCGGGAGACGGCCGTGCTGTACGCGGCGGTGATGGCTGGCGGGTCGCCGCTCGTGGAGCAGCAGCCAGAATACATTTGGTCGGTGGACGAGACGATCTGTGAGCGGGCGGCCCGGTTCGTGGCGACGTTCAACACGCTGTTCGATGAACGCCTGCCCGCCCCGGTTCCGGAGCACGCGGAGCGGTATGGGTCCGCCGCGAAGCCGGGTCGGCTACTCGGTCGCTGCGTGCGGATCGGGCTCGACGACCGGACCGACCCGCCCCGGCAGTACCACTGGGCGCTGCGGCTGGGCGCCGGCGGGTTGGAGGTCCACGCCTTTTGGGACGAGGAACTCTGGACGACGGAGCGGTACCGCGAAACGCTGTTCGAAACGTTCTGAGGGCGATCGCCGCAGGGACCGGCGAGGTCAGACGGCGGGGTCGCCGACGAGAGGGCCGACCGCGGCTCGACCAAAGCCGTTCCGATGAGGGCCCCGTCAGCTTTCTCGGCAGAAACCCCGTCCCGCCGACGTCGGAGCATCCATGAACCGCCGGGCCAAACTTCGGATCGGCAACGCCCTGACGAAGGGCCCGTGGACGCTCCACGTGCCGGACCGGGTCGGATGGAAGTACGTCGAATCACAGCACAGCCTGCACTGGCACGACCCGCAGGGCCTGACGTGGCGGTCGGTCCGGCTCTACTGCGACGCCTGCGGGGACGACGAGGAGGGCTACCTCGACCCCATCGCCCGGCTGGCGAGGTGGGACCGGCTGGACGACCTGCAGGCCGCCCCGGAAGGCTGGCCGGACGTGCGGATCGAGCGGTTCCGGCTGCCCCTCGACTGCCCGACGGTGCAGGCTGAAGTCCGCCGCCAGCAGGAGGCCGTGCAGGCGTTGCGATTCCGCACGCTCGGCCTGCCCACGCGGCGGGACTTCGGCGAGCACGGCCCCTGGGAGGCCGGGCGCTTCGAGATCCGGACGGGCGGCGGGTGGGACGACCTGAAATGGCGGGGCGACCTCGGCACGGACTCCCCGCTGGCGGACGCACTGGACCGGCTCGCCGCGATCGTCCGCGACGCCGGCGACCCGCTGCCGCCGACAGCGTTCGTCGAATGCTACGACACCAGCTTCGAGGCCCTCGCCGACGGCCGCCGCTGGGACTGGAACGGGATTCCCACGCCGCCGGAGTGAGCGGTCCGAGACGCCTCGGGGGGGTTGACGCCGCCCGCTCGCCCTCTGTTTCTTCCTCACTCCCGACTCGCCCCCGCATCGCCCCCAAGTCTCCTCACCCTTCGCTCGTCACTCCTCACTCAGCCATCCCCGTGTCCCGTCGTCCTGCTGAACGAACGCCCCCGCGGTCCCACGGGAGCCGGTCGGCGTGGGGCGGGGCCGCGGGGATCGTGGCGGCGACGGCGGCGTTCGCGGCGGTGCACAGTCTGCTGGCCTCCCGCCGGGTGAAGCGGGCGGTAGGCGAGCGGATCGGAGAGCGGAATCGGGCCGGGCTGTACCGGGTCCTCTACAACGGCACGGCGGTCGCGGGGGCGGGGCTGGTCGCGGTCGTCGCCGTGCGGGCGCCGGGGCGGACGCTGTATCACGTTCGCGGGCCGGCGGCGGGGGCGCTGCGGGTCGGGCAACTGGCCGGCACGCTGTTCGCCCTGGCGGCGGTGCGGCAGGTGGGCGTGACGCGGTTCCTCGGTCTGCCGAGCGCCCTGGCCTGGCTGGGGGACGGGCCGGTCCCGGAGACGCCGGAGGGTCAGGGGCCGGCGCTGGACGCCGTCGGGCTGTCCCGGGCCGCCGGGCCGTTCGCCTGGAGCCGGCACCCGCTGAACCTCGCCCCGCTGCCGATCCTCTGGCTGAACCCGCGGATGACCACGAACCTCGCCGCCTTCAACGCCGCCGCGACGCTGTACCTCGTCGTCGGCTCGAAGCACGAGGAGGCCCGCCTCCGCGAGGCGTACGGCGAGCGGTACGTCGCCTACCAACGCAGCGGCGTCCCCTTCTACCTCCCCGCCCCCCGGGCCGGCGCCACGCGACCGCTCCCGGGGCCGGACGATGCGGCGGCGGTTGAAGGGGAGATTGAGTAAGGCGAGAAGTGAGGGGTGATGAGGGAGGGGCGCCGCGGGCTCGTCACTCCTCCCCCCTTCCTCCTCCCCCCTTCCCCGCACCGCTCCGGGGCCTCGCCTTCCCCGCTCGCCTAGGCCAGCCGGAGGCGGATGCGGGCGGCGAGGAGGGCGTCGATGAGGACGTCCACCTCCGCGGGGGTGTTGTAGACGCCGAAGCTGGCCCGGGTCGTCGCCGGCACGCCGAGCAGATCGTGCAGCGGCATCGTGCAGTGGTGGCCGTGGCGGACGGCGATCCCGCGGCGGTCCAGCAGGAAGTTCAGGTCCTCCGCGGCGGCGCCCTCCACCGTGAAGCTGGCGAGGGCGGCCCGCTGCTCCGCCTCCGGGCCGTAGACCCGCAGGCCGGGGACCTCGGAGAGCCGCTCCGAGGCGTAGGCGGCCAGTTCGCGGTCGTGGGCCTCCACGGCGTCCCAGCCGAGCCCTTCCAGCCAGTTCACCGCGGCGCCGAGGCCCACGACCTCCGCGATCGGCGGGGTGCCGGCCTCGAACTTCGCCGGGGGCGGGGCCCACTCGCTGCGGTCGGCGAAGACCCGGTGGATCATGTTCCCCCCGCCCTGCCACGGCGGCATGGCCTCCAGCAACTCCCGCCGGCCGTACAGCACGCCGACGCCGGTGGGGCCGTACAGCTTGTGGCCGCTGAAGGTGAGGAAGTCGCAGCCCCACGCCCGCACGTCGGTCCGCCGGTGCGGGGCGAACTGGGCGGCGTCGATCAGGCTGACGGCCCCGACCGAGCGGGCGGCGTCGCAGAGGGCCCGCACGTCCGGCAGCGTGCCCAGCACGTTGCTGCACGCCGTGACCGCCAGCAGCTTCGTGCGGTCGCCGAGGGCTTCGTCGAGCCGCCCCATGTCGATCCGGCCGTCGTCGGTGAGGGGGAGGAACCGTAGTTCGGCCCCGGTCTCCTCCGCGACCATCTGCCAGGGCACCAGGTTGCAGTGGTGCTCCATGAGGGTCGTCGCGATCACGTCGCCCTCACCCAGGTTCGCCCGGGCCCACGTCTGGGCGACGAGGTTGACCCCGGCGGTCGTGCCGGCGGTGAAGACGATTTCGGAGGCGTCCTCCGCGTTGACGAACCGGCGGCAGTCCTCGCGGGCCTGCTCCACGGCGCCGGTCACCCGCCGGCCGAGCGTGCTTTTGCCGCGGTGGACGTTGGAGTAGTACTCCTCGAAGCACTCCCGCATCGCGTCCAGCACGGCGGCCGGCTTCTGGGCGGTGGCGCCGCTGTCGAGGTACGTCAGCGTCTTCCCATTCGGCAGCGGCCGGTTCAGGATCGGAAACTGGGCCCGCACGGCGTCCACGTTCAGCGGCGTCGTCGGCGGGGCGGCGGGGGGGGAGGGAGGAGTGATGGGCGTTGAGTGAGGAGTGAGGAGTCAGAACGTGAGGAGCCGGAGGGCGAGCGGCGGGCATGAGCCCGCTGAGGCGAAATTCTTGCGGGAAGCGAGCGCCTCTCGGGGCGACGCTCTGCGTCGCCCCGCAGGGGACGCGGAGCGTCCGGCCGCTCCGCGGCCCGTGCGTCCCGACGCAGAGCGTCGGGACGAGCGGACGTCACCCCTCCCCTTCGACCCGGAACCGGGCCGCCTCGCCGCGGATCCGCTGGACCATCCCGGCGAGGCCGCTTTTGCGGGCGCTGGAGAGGTGTTCGTCCAGGCCGAGGGAGGAGAAGACCTCCTCCACGTCCACATCGAGGGCCTCGGCGGGGGTCTTGCCGTCGAAGGTGGCCAGCAGCACGGCGATCAGGCCGTTGACGATCATCGCGTCGCTCTCGGCGGCGATGTTCAGCCGGCCGTCCCGCTCGTGCACGGTCATCCAGACGAGGCTCTGGCAGCCGTGGACGCGGGTGTCCTCGGTCTTGTCCTCCTCCGGCAGGCGGGGCAGGTCCATGCCGACGTCGATGAGGAACTCGCACTGGTCCTCCCAGTTGCCGAGGAACTCGAACTCCTCGCGGAGCTCCTCCAGCGAGGGCACGGCGGAATCCGGCGAGCCGGGGGCGTGAGCCCCCGGAGCGGAGGCGGACCCGGAGCGGTCGGCGGCGGCGGGGGGCGAAGTCGGGGAGCTCATGCGGGGCAGTATAGACCGATCGCCGCGGAGGGGAGTTCGCCCCTCGCCCCCGCGGGTCGATCGGGCGGCGCCCCGGGCGGGGATTGCGGCGCCGACGGGGACCCCACGGGTTCGGGGAGGCCTTCGGTCGGCGGGGGTCGGATTTCCCCCCCGTGGCGAACGGGCGCCCCGCCGGGCTTTTCACCGCGGCCCCGCGGCCCCATTCTGCCGCGGTCGAACTCGGGCCGGTTCGCCTCCTCCGCCGTCGCTCGCCCCGCCCCTCGGCCCCCCCATGGGAATCGACACGATCGAACGTTCCGAGTCCGCCCCCTCCGTCGACGCCCCGCCCGGATCGGACGCCCCGCACCGGGACGACGGCCGGCCGGTGCGGGCGCTGGTGGTGGACGACCACACCGCCCTGCGGCTCGTGACCGCCTGGGGCCTGAAGAAACAGGGCTATCAGTGCCGCACCGCCGAGAACGGCCGGCAGGCGATGGAACTGCTGGACGGCGGCCTGGACTGCGACGTGATCATCACCGACCTGGCGATGCCGGAGATGAACGGCCGCACGCTCTGTTTGAAGCTGCTGGAGCGGCCCGACCGGCCGGGGCTGATCGTGCTGTCCGGCTCGCTGGACGCCCGCCTTCACGAGGGGCTGGTCGAACTGGGCGTGGACCGGCTGTTCTTCAAGCCGATGGGCCACCGCGAACTCGGCCGGGCCGTCGCCGAGGTCGTCGCCGAACGGGCCGCCGCCCGCTCCGCCTAGAGCGCTCTTCCGCGACGCATCGCGGCGACTACCAGCCCGATGCGCAAGCATCGGCCGTCGGCACAGCCGTGGAGCGGCCCAACGCACGGCCGGAGACTCACGGCCGGAGCTTGCGCTCCGGGCTGGTCAGCCCCGGAGCGGGAGCGTCCCGGCCCCTCCCAGGGGCCGCGACGCGGACGGGTCGCCCTACAGCAGCGTTTCGAGCAGCATCCGCAGCTTGCGGAGTTCCAACGCCCGCTCGTCGGCGGGGACGTTCTCCGGCAGCAGGTCCACGGAGAGGGCGCCGCGGTAGCCCTCCTTCTCCAGCCGGGCGATCAGCTTGGCGTAGTCGATCTCCCCCAGGCCGGTTTTGACCTGCAACCGCTCCTTGGAGGTGTCCCGCAGGTGCACGTGGAAGACGTGGCCGTAGACGGCCTCGCGGTCCACGTCGGCGTAGGGGCCGCCGACGAAGTAGCTGGGATCGTAGGTGATGCCCAGCCCCTTCACCGCCTTGCACAGCTGGACGGCGGTGTCCGGGTCCTCGGTCAGTTCGCCGGAGCGAACCCGCACCGAGACGCGGACGGCCTCCGGCGAGGCGGCGGCGTGGTGGGCCTTCAGGCGGTCCACCTCGTCGTTGAAGGGCGTGCCCAGCGGGGAGGCCGGCACCGTCAGCTGGGCGACCTTCAGGTGCTTCGCCGCCTTGGCGAGCCCGGCGGTGACGCTCGGCGGCACGTCGTCGGCGAGGCAGAACCCGACCGGCGTGAGGCGGGTGGTCTCCCGGAAGGTCGCCGCGAACCGCTCCGGGGCGGCGGCGATCTCGGAGGGCTTCAGCGGGCCCTCGGCTTCGTCCAGGTGCAGTTCCAGCTTGTCGAAGCCGGTTTCCGCGGCGCCCTCGCACAGCTCCGCCAACGAGGGGGACGGGCCCTCGGCGGGAAGAAAACTCTCGGTCGAAACGGCGACGTACACCCGGGGCTCTCCGTGGGAACCGGTCGCCCGGGCGGCGACCCGGGCCTCCATGACAGACGGGGCTCCCGCCGATCGCACGGTGCGGATCGCGGGGCGAGAGGCGAAACTATCCGGCCCGCCGCCGACCGACAAGACGGAGGAGGAAAGGTTTGCCGGTTCCCGCCGGGCGGGGGGGGGACGAAGGAGGGAGGGGGGGTTGAGGGAGGGGGGTTGAGGGAGGAGAGAGCAGGCGAGCGTCAATCCCGGCTGCCGCCAGCGTCGCCGTCACCCCTCCCTCCTCCCTCCTCCCTCAACCCTCCTTCCCGATTGGCGGTTCCCGTCCCCCGCTCGCCTCCCCCCCACACGCCACGGGGGCGAACCACCGGGGGGCGAAGGGGGGCGGGCGGATCGTCAGAGCGGTTCAAGCGGGCGAAGCGGTTCTGCCGAATGGACCGACGGACCGACCGGTCCGAGCAGCGCCCCCCCGGCCGGCGCCCCCGCGGACCGTCCCCGACCGCCGGGGGCCCGCCGGGCCGCCGGATCGGTCCGTCCGTCGCCCGTCCTGAGGAATTCCGACATGCCCCGCCTCGCCGCAACCCTCTCCGCCCCCGCCGTGGCGATCGCGGCGCTGGCCGCGGCGCACGCCGGGGCCGCCGTCGGCGCCGCCGCCCCGTCCGACGCCGACGGCGTCGTGCGGCTCCACGTGCCCGCCGCCGCCCCCCAGGCGGACGCCGCCGACTCGCCGGAAGGCGTCGTGATCCGGGCCCAGAACCGCGGCGGCCGCGGCTTCGGTCGGTCCCACGACCGCTCCAGCGAGCCCGCCCGACCGACCGCTCAGCCGACCGCCCCGCCGGTCGCCCCCGCCCCCGTCCGCCCGGTCTCCGGCGTCGTCGAGTCGCACCCGGTCCACAGCGGCCCGGTGCATCACGGCCCCGTGCACAGCGGCCCCGTGCACAGCGGCCCGGTCCACAGCGGGACGGTGCACCACCCGGCGCTGCAGGGCGAACCGCACGGCGGCTACGCCGACTGCCCGACCTGCTACGGCCACTGCCCCCCGCACGGCTGCCCGACCTGCTTCGGCGTGCCCGGCCTGCCGATGTGCCCGCCCTGCGGCCTGTTCGGCCGGGCCCACGGCGCCTTCCACCACGGCGGGACCTTCGTGCCGGAGCACCGCTACGAGTACTCCTACGACGCCCCCAAGGGCCTGCTCTACCCGCCCGGCGCCGACCCCCGCGTTCCCGGCAAGATGGGCCCGATGCCCGTCGTCCAGTACCCCTACTACACCACCAAGGGGCCGGACGACTACTTCCACGACCGCGACGGCGAGTTCTGAGCCGCTCCGCGGACGCCGCCGGCGCCAAGCGATCAGGAACCAAGGGGTCGGCCTCGCCGCCGCCCCTTGGTTCTTGTTTTTCGGTCCCTTGGAACGTCCCCGCCGTCACGCCTTCTCCGCGGCGTCCTTGACGAACTCCGCGGCCAGCGAGGGGTAGACCAGCGGCACGGCGGCGAGGTCCCGCAGCGTCAGGCCGTGCCGCATGGCGACGGCGAACAGGTTGATCAGCTCCGCCGCCCCCGGGCCGAGCAGGTGCACGCCGAGCAGCGTGCCGCCGTTCGGCTCCAACAGCATCCGGTAGCCGGCGCACGGCTCGCACAGCTTGCGGAGCGCCCCCTTCGTGCCGAGGTCCTCCTCGATCAGGCGGAAGGGCACGCCGCGGTCCTCCGCCTGCTCGACCGTCAGGCCGACGGCGGCCATCTCCGGCTCCGTGAACACGGCGCTGGGCAGCGCCTCCACGTCCGGGGCGGTCGGCTCGCCGGTCAGGAGGGCCCGCAGCACCGCCTCGCCGTGGGCCTCCGCCACGGGGGTGAGCATCGGGTGGCCCAGCCCCGCACAGTCCCCCGCGGCGAACGCCCGCGGGTGGGACCGGCTGAGGAGCCGGTCGTCCACGGCGATCCCCCGTTCGTCCCAGTCGATGCCGGCGGCGTCGCAGTCGAGGTCCGCCACCGCCGGCACGCGGCCGGCCCCGTGCACGACCATGTCGCAGGGAATCCGCAGCGCTTTGCCGTCCTCCCGCTCCGCGGTCGCCACGAACGAGCCGTCGGCGGCCCGTTCGATTCCCGTCAGTTTCGCCCGGCACTCAAACCGGGCGCCGAGGGCCCGCGTGCGGTCGGCCAGCCGTTCGGAGAGTTGGGCGTCGAACGGCGAAAGCAGATGCTGGCCCGTCTCCACGATCGTCACCTCCCGATCGGCCCGCAGCAGGGCGTGGGCGAACTCCAGCCCGATGTACCCGCCGCCGACGATCACCACCCGGCCCGGCAGGTCCGCGGCGGCGAGGAAATCGTCGGAGCGGATAACGAATTCCTCCCCCGGCACGTTCAGCGGGGCGGGCTGCGAACCGACGGCGATCACCGCCTGATTGAACCGCAGCGTGACGCCTGGCTCCTCCCAGTCGCGGTCGTCGGGATCGGCGGGGCCGGGGTAAGACTCGACGACCAGCGTGTCCGGTCCGGTGAAGCGGGCGGCGCCGGCGAAGCAGTCGGCCCCGGCGTCTCGGAACTGCTCCAGCCGGCTGGGCGGAACCGGTTCGGTGAAGCTCTCCTGAAAGGCGTGCAGCCGGGGCCAATCCAGGCCCACGCCGGCCCCGCCGTTCACCAGCAGGCCGTCGGCCCGGCGGGCGAAGTCGACGGCCTTGGCGGCGTTCAGCAGCACCTTCTTCGGGTTGCAGCCCCGCAGGGCGCAGGTGCCGCCGAACGCCCGGCGGTCGATCGCAGCGACGGTCTTCCCGCTGCCCTTCAACCCGCTGACGACCGTTCCCGCCGCCGGGCCGCTGCCGATCACCGCCACGTCGTAGGCACGCGGGGCGGCGGACGGCGACGGGGCGGACGCTGCGGGCATGTCGGCGGCGGAGGCGGAGGCGGAGGCGAGAAGCGGGGCGTGCGGTCCCTGCATCATTGCGGTCGGGGCGTCGCCCGTTTCGGGGGGATCGTCCCGTCGTCGCGCCCGGGTTCGGCCCGGGGCGACGTTCCGCGGCCGGCGGGATAATGGCACGCCATCGATCTCCGGCCCTCACCGATCCCTCACAGGCGCCCCCAACCGTGTCGTACAAGACCGTTCGAGAACTGTTCCAGCACGTGGAGCGTTGGCAGCAGCGGGTGGAGGAGTTCTGCGAGGAGGTCGCCGACCGCTCTTCCGACGAACGCACCACGGCGATGATGGACTACTTCGCCGGGCACGAGCGCGAGTTGCGTCGCATCCTCGACCAGTATCCCAAGGACGAACGCAACGGCCTGCTGGACACCTGGATCCAGCACACCAGCGAGGACGACGTCCGCACCTTCTTCCAGAAGGTCAACCTCGACCCCGATCAGTCCCTCGACGAGGCGACGGCCACGGTCGTGGAGTTCGACGACAAGCTCCGCGACATGTACCGCACGCTCTCCGAAAGCAGCCAGGTCCCGCCGCGGGTGCAGGCGGTCTTCCAAAACCTGCTGGAGGCCCAGGAATGGCAGACGCTCCGCAACTCCTGGAGCGCCTCCGACAGCGAGCAATACAGCGAGGGCGTCGCCTGAGGCGACCGTCCGCCCGCATCGCCGAGGCCCCCGAATCACCGAATCACCGAATCGCAGAGTCACCGAACCCGTCGATCCGGCCCGCCGCGGCAGGGGCCTCCCCTGACTGCCGCGAATCACTCCCCCGACGCTCCCCCGACTCCCCACCGAATCATGGCGCTCGAAACCAAGACGAACCTCTCCGACGAGTCCATCAAGCACCTGCAGGACTTGATCCAGATCAACATCGACAGCAAGAACGGCTTCGCCGAGGCCGCCGAGCAGGTCGGCGACGACCGGATCGCCGCCCTGTTCCGTCAGGTGGGCGAGATCCGCGGCAAGAACGCGGACGAGCTGCAGGGCTTGGTCGCCCTCAACAACAAGGAGCCGCAGGAACGGGGCAGCATCGCCGCCGCCTTCCACCGCACCTGGCTGGACCTCCGCAGCAAGCTGTCCGGCAGCGATAAGGCCGCGGTTCTGGCTGAGGCCGAACGCGGCGAGGACCACATCAAGGCCCAGTACGAAGAGGCCGTGAAGTCCGACCCGGGCAGCGCCGTCAGCGACGTGCTGCACCGCCAACTGGCCGAGGTGAAGGCCCACCACGACCAGATCCGCGACCTGCGGGACGCGTATCAGGCGGCCTGAATCGCGACCGCCCCGCCGAGTCGCACGCCGGCCGTCCCGCCGCCCGCGGGAGGGCCGGCGTTTCGTTTGGCCCCCCGCCCCGCGGGAACGCCCGGCGGCGGGGGGGCGCCGGGGCGAAGGCTGGGACTTTCCCTCATGCAACCCGGCCCCCGTGCGGGTGTGATAGAGTTCGAGCGCGGGACGTCCCTCGCCCCCGCCGCCCCCCTCTCACCGGACACCATCCGATGCCCGAAGGCGAATTCGATCAAACCGGCTCCGGCCTGTACACGCCGGACCCCGACGCGGGGCACGACTCCGCCGACGTATCCGACGAGCAGTTGCTGGCCCGCTACCGTCAACAGTTCGAGCAGACCGCCGCGGAGTACCCCGCCGGCACGGTGCTCTCGGCCTTCGGGCTGGGCGTCGGCTTCGGCGCCGCCTTGGGCTTCGCCCTCGGCCGGATCGTCCGCGAACAGCCGCCGAGCCTGCCGAACCGGGCGGAGCAGCTGGGCGAGAAGATGCTCGCCTCGCTCCGCGAAGTCGTGCCCGAGAGCGTGGCCCGCTACCTCGACTGACCGCCCCGGGTTCGGTCCGCCCCCCGTCCGCCGCACGGTCTCCGCCTTGGTTTCGCCCCGCCCCCCCGTCCCGCCCGGCTCCCCCGGGCCCCGTCCCGACGCCGCCGACCTTCACGCCGCCGATCCCGCCGCGTTGTTGGCCGCGATGGCGGGGGTGCGGGACCGGGCGGACGGTCACGCGGCGGACCTGAACGAGGCGATCCGGCGGTCGAAGGACTGGACCTGCTACGTCCGCTCCGCCCCGCTGGCCTGCGCCGCGGCCGCCGCGGTCGCCGGGTACCTCGTGGTGCCGGCGAAGCCGCGGAAGCCGAAGGTCGTGCGGGCCAAGGGCAAGCGGTCCTCCGGCAAGTCGACCGGCAAGTCGTCCGACGCCTCCGGCGCCAGCCCCGCGGAAGCGGTCGAGCGGCCGGTCTCCGGCAAGGGGCCGTGGATGGGTTTGGCGGCGGTGATCGGCAACGTCGCGGTGCGGGCGGGCACGGCGTACCTGTCCCAGAAGGCCGGTTCGATGTTCGGCGAGTCCGTCGCCGACGCGGAGCGGAAGACGGAGTCCTCCCGGAAACAGGCCGCCCCGAACCCCCGCGGCGACGACGCCCGCACCTCCGAACGCAACGCCGACCGTCCCTTCGGCGGACCGCGATGAACCGTTTCCCCCGTCCCCCCGCCCTCGCCCCGCCCGTGAACCCGCCCCCGCCGCGGACCCCGCCGCCCCGCCGGCCGGCCGGTACGCTCCCCTCGGGCCTGTGGCGGCCCGCCGCGGGGATCCGCCCGCCGGAGCCCGGCCTGAAGGACGTCGCCGCGGGATGGGTGGCGAATCACCCGGCCGCCGGCCTCGGCGCCGCCGCGGCCGCGGGTCTGGTCCTCGGCTGGCTGCTGAAGCGCCGCTGAGCCCGCCGCGACCGCCGTTCTCCCCCGTCTTCCCCCCGCCCGTTCGCCGATGTTCACCTCCGGCCGACCGCCGCTGCCCCCCGTCGAGTTGGGTCGGACCGGGTCGGCGTTGCTGTCGGACCTGACGGAGTTGGGCGAACTGCAGGCGAAACTGCTCGCCGCCGACGCCAGGATCGCGGCGAAGCGGTCGGCGGGCTCGCTGGCGTTGGTGGCGGTCGGCGCCGTGCTGGCGGCCTCCGCCCTGCCCGTGCTGCTGGTCGCCTGCGCCTACGGCCTGCACGCCCTCGGGCTGCCGGAGTGGGCGGCGTTCCTGATCGCCGCGGCGGTCGGCCTGGTCGTCGGCGGCCTGTTCGCCTGGGCCGGGTGGAAGGGACTGTCGAGGGCCCTCCGCACGTTCCGCCGCAGCGGCGACGCGTTTTCACAGAACCTCACCTGGGTGAAGGCCTCGCTGAACGGGCAGTCGCCCGCTCCCCGGCGGCCCGCCCCCGCCGGCCCGGCGACGACGCCCCGATGACCTCCCCCCCGGCCGACGCCGACTCCTCCGCCGCCGATTCGCCGGTGGCGCCGTCGCAGGTCCCCTCTGAACTGCCGGCGCTCCCGCCGCTGACCGCCGTGCCGCCGGACCTCGCCCCGCCGGGCGGCTCCCTGCCGGCGCCGGCACCGCTGGACCCCGGCTGGACGACCCGCACGCGGGCGCTGGAGGTGTTGGCGGCGCTCGCGGTAGCCTACACGCTGTTCTTCGCCCGGGCGGTGTTGCTGCCCTTCACGCTGGCCTTCGTGCTGGCCCTGCTGTTCCGGCCCGTCGTGCGACACCTCCGCCGGCGCTGGCACCTCAACGAATACGCCGGCGCCGCGGGGGTGCTGGCGGGGACGCTCGGCCTGCTGGCGTTCGGCCTGTTCCTGTTGGCGGTGCCGGCGGAGGACTTCGTCCGCGGCATCCCGGAGAAGGTGGACGCCGCCACGGTGAAGCTGCAGGACGAAAAACTGTTCCGCAGTTTTCAGTCGATCCAGCGGAAGCTCAGCAATTCCGGGGAGCTGTCCCTGCCCGCGGAGCCGCCGCCCCCTCCGCCCGTCGGCGACGAGGAGTTAGACGGCGAGGACCCGAACTACGCGGCCCTCGGCGCCGCCGGCCCCGCCGTCGCCGAGGAGGTCCGCGAGGCCGGCGGCGTGGAGGCGGAAGTCGACGAGGACGTGCCCGCCCTGGTGGTCGAGGAGCGCCCGCCGAGCCTGCTGAACCGAGTGTTCAACGACGCCCCGGAGGCCTTGGGCGGGTTCGCCCTGGCCTTCGTGTTCCTCTACTTCCTGCTGGCGGAGGGGGACGCGATCCTCAACAACGTGATCGGCCTGCTGCCGACGATCGCCGACAAGCGGGAGGCCGTCGGCCTGACCCGGGCCGCCGAGAAGGGCGTCAGCCGCTATCTGATGCTGGTCTCGGCGATCAACGCGGCGCTGGGGGTCTGCATCGGCATCGCGATGTGGCTGGTCGGCCTGCCGAACCCCGTGCTGTGGGGGGTGATGGCCGGCCTGCTGAACTTCATCCCCTACGTGGGGGCGTTCGTCGGGGCGGCGGTGGTGTTTCTGGTGGCCTATCTGGAGCCGGAGTTCTCCTTGGGCGAGGCGGCCCTGGCCCCGCTGTGCTACATGGGGATCAACCTGCTGGAGGGCAACTTCGTCACCCCCGCGGTGCTGGGCAAAACGATCGCCCTGAACCCGCTGATGGTGCTGCTCAGCCTGGCGTTCTGGGGCTGGATCTGGGGGCCGACCGGCGCCGTGCTGGCCGTGCCGCTGCTGTCGATGACGAAGATCGTCTGCGAGGACGTGGAGGCCCTGCGACCGCTGGCCCTGTTGCTCGGCCCGCGGTTGGACCGGGAAAGCATGGCCGCCGCGAACGACACCGCGAAGACGGACGCCGTCGCAACCGACGCCGCGACCGCGGACGCCGCCGGTTCGAACGCCGCCGCCGTCCCGGCCGCGTGAACCCGCGAGGGGCGCCGCTCAGTTCAGCACGCGCCCCTGGCCCGGCTCCCAGGGCGGTTTGACGTTCAAACACCGCATCGCCAGCGGGACGACGTCGACGGTGCGGGGGCGTTCCGGCATGGACACGTCGTCCGGCAGCCCGCCGAAGAGCAGCGGGCTGGCGCTGTCGAACAGGTGCAGCGAGCCGTGCGACCCGCCGGCGTGCGTGGTGGTGCGGGGCAGGCGGAACTCCGCCCCCGGCGCCGCCGTCGCCCACAGGGCGCCGCTTTCGGGGAAGAAGGAGGTGACGATCCGCTCGAAGGCGTTCGGGTAGTGGGGGAACCGGATCAGGTCGGCGCCGTCCCGGCCCCCGCCGGCGGTCACCTCGCCGTCCACCACGGCGAGGTCGCCGTCGTAGCGCCAGCGGTTGCCGTAGTCGTCGTCCGCCGTCGCCCAGCCGGGGGCGTCGGCCGCCTCCGGCCCGCTGGCGGGCGTGAACCGCAGCGTGCCGCGGTCGGCGGCGACGTGGAACGTGGTCGGCTCCTGCCCCGGATTCGGACCGCCGGCCCGCCGGACGGGCGTCCGCCAGATCGCCTGGTCGACCCGCTCGCACTTCAACAACGCGTCGCGGACCTCCTCCAGCGAGGGACCGTCCTCCGACAGGTAGATCTGGGCGGCCCGCATGTTCGGACAGGCGAGCAATTCTTCGCCCCGATCCCAATCGTCGCCGCCGTACGCCAGGGAGTAGTCGGAGAGGACCTCCGTGAGGTCGATCTCCCGGGCGGCGGGATCGTCGGCGCAGTCGGTCTGACTGTGATCGCCGGTCATCAGGAAGGCGAACTTCTCCAGGAAGCCGTCCACGCCGCCGAACAGGGCGAACAGCCCGCCGAGCGTCCGGTCCACGTCCTCCAGCACGGTCAGGGCGTTGCGGGGGCCGTCGGCGTGGCTCTCGAAGTCGTTGTTGGGAAAGTAGGCGAGGGTGAACGCCGGCGGCCGGGAGCGGCCGAACAGGTCCAGCAGGAAGGCGGAGGTGGCCGCGTCGTGGAATCCGTAGCGGCGGGTCGGTCCGCCGGGCGCGTCCAGCGGGGCGCCGCCCTCAACGCCGCCGGAGCGGCAGAAGTCCGCCAGCGTGAGCACCGTCGGCCCGGTCAGTTCCTTGGCGAACTCCAACCCCGGGGCGAGGTCCAACTCCGCCGGCGGGGCGATCTCGTGGCGGTGCGGGCCGCGGAACCACATGCTGTTCAGCGCCGCGGTGGGGTGCCCGGCCTCCTCCAGCATTTCGAAGACGGTCGCCGCCTGGAGGCGGTGGAAGTTCAGCCCGATCTGGAAGTCGTTGACGTACCGGCCGGGGTTCTCCGCGAGGATGGTCCAGACGTCGTCGCCGTAGTAGACGACGTTTTCCTCCTCCGGGTCGTACCAGTAGGCGCCGGCGATGTGGCTGCGGTCCGGGTACTGCCCGGTGGAGAGGGCGCAGGTGGCCGCGGGGGTGATCGAGGGGAAGATCGAGGTGCAGTCCCACCGCACCCCGCCGCGATCGGCGACGGCGGCGAAGTGCGGCAGCTTGCCGTCCTCCAGCGCCGGCCGGACCACCCGGGAGGCGAGGGCGTCGACGATCACCTGCACGACCGGCTTGGGCGGTCGGGGTTCGACAGTTTCGGACATCGGGGGGCTCGGGGGACGGTCAGCAGGCGTGTTGCACCCTAACCTACGGTCCCCCGTCCGCCTGTCGACGGCCGCCCCGCCCCCGACGTCCCCGGGCGTCCCCCCGGCGCCAGCGTCCGCTCGGCTCCGGCGTCCGCCCCCGTTTTGATCGGTCCCCGATGTCCTCGCCCGTGGAACCCTCGCCCGCCGCCGCGTCCGATTCCGGGGAGGCCCTGCCCGTGCGGGCGGCGCTCGTCCCGGACGTGCTTGCGGCCGACCGGGTGGTCGAGCAGTTGCAGGACGCCGGGTTCTCCGTGAAGGAGATCACTGTGCTGTGCAGCGACGAGGTGAAGGAGGCCCACTTCCGCCGCTTTGAACACGAGGACCCGGCCGGCGACCACGCCGCCGAAGCCGCGACCGCCGGCGGGGTGGCCGGCCTGCTGATCGCCGGCGCCGTCGCGGCGGTCGGGGCGGCGACCGGCGGGTTGGCGGTCATCGGGGCCGCGGCGGTGGCCGGCGCCGGCGGGATCTCCGGCAGCCTGATCGGGGCGATGCTCACCCGCGGCTCCGAGGGGGAACTGGCGGACTTCTACGACCAGGCGGTCCGCGAGGGGCAACTGCTGATCGGCGTCGAGGCGCACGGCCGGGACGCCGCCGCCCGCCTCAAAGCTGCCGAGACGATCTTCGAGGCCGAGGGCGTGAAGTCGGTGTCCCTCTCCGACGGCTGAGCGAACCGGCCCGGCGGGCGTTTCCCCTGCGGTTCCAGACGCTTCGGGCGCGAACCGGGTCGGCTTCGCCCGCGAACGGATGAGGGGAATGGCACCGGCCGGGAGGTTTCTGAGGATTTTTTCGGAATTCGGGGCGCGCGGGGTGATGGCGCGCGAGCGATCGGGCCGATGACGACGGGGGAGCCCGGTTTCGGCCGGCCCCGCAGTCCGTCCCGCAGATCCCACCCCGCGTCCCGACGCGGGCCGGAGGAGCCCCCGTGCCGACCCGAACCTCCTGGCGACTCGCCGCCGCCTGGCGGAGCGCCCGCCGCCCCGCCGTCGTTGCGGTGGCCGCGGCGGCGCTCGGCACCGGCGGGTGCTCGGCGCTGCAAACGCCCAGCATGACGGGCGGGAAGAACGCGGCGGCCCGCACGCTCAGCCCGGAGCAGCTCCGGGAAGTCGCCGCCACCTTCGAGGCGCAGGGCCGGCAGGCCCGGGCGGACCGCCTCTTCGCGGTCGCCGACCGCCGCGCCGGCGTCCCGGCCTCCCGCCCCGCCGCCCCGACCGGGGTCGAACCGCGGGTCGAGCCGCCCTCGCCGGTGCCCCTCGCCCCCACGCAGCTCGCGGAGGCGTCGCCGGTCGCGGCCGCGCCCGACGCGGGTGCGGTGCGACCGGTCTCGGCGGAGACGAAGCCCGACGCCCCGGCGCCCGTCTTCCAGGCCCACGCGGAGATCCCCGCCGCCCCGGCCGGTCCGGCCGCGGTCGAACCCCGGGCGGACGCGGCCGAGTGGGGGCCGACGAGCAGCGGGGCCGAATGGCGGCCGATCGCCCGGCCCGACGGCCCGGCCGCGGAGCCCGACGGATTCCGGGTGCGGCGGGTGCCGACGCTCGACGCCGCCGCGGCCCCGCCGCCCGGCTTCCGGCCGATCCCCCGCCTCGACCCGGTCGCCCCCGCCCCGTGACGCCCCGCGGGGGTTCGTCCCCCCGGCTGGCCCCCCGCGTACGGCTCCCCCACGGCCCTCCCCGAAGCGTTCCATGTCCCGCCCCCGCCGCCCCGCCGCCCCGGACGCGCCCCGGCGCCCGTTCCCCCTGGCCCTGTGGCTGATCCCCGCCGCCGCCGTGGCGACGCTGGTCGGCTGCGTCGGCAGCGCCCGCGAGGGGTTCCGGGAGGCGACGGTCCACCTGCGGGCGATCCACGCCGCGGAGAAAGCGTTCCTCCACCGCGGCGACCTGTTCCACAACTGCTGTTCGTCGCCGCTGGACTTCAAGCACGGGTTCAAGGACGGCTACGTGGAAGTGGCGCTGAACGGCGACGACGTGTGCGCCTCCCCCACGCCGCCCTCCTGCTACTGGGGCTGCTCGACCGGGGACGCGTGCAGCCGCACCGAACTGCTGAACTGCTACTACGACGGCTGGGCCCACGGGGCGATCGCCGCCGCCCAGGACGGGATCGTGGGGATGAACACCGTCCCGATCCGCAACGTCTGCGGCGGGTACGGGAACATGCCGCCCGGCTTCGATCACGCCCCTGGCCAGCCCCCCTACGGCGGGCCGGCGCCGTTCGCCTCCCCGGGGTCGGAGGGGCCGGGGACGTTCGCCCCGCCCGCCCCGACGCCCGGTCTGGAGGCCCCGGAGTGGGACGAACCGCTGGACGGCGGCCCGACGCCCGCCCCGATCCCCCTGCTTCCGCCCGCCGGCGGCGAGAACAGCGTGGGCGGCCCCGCCGGCGACGACGCCCTGGAGCGGCTGCTCGACGCCGACGGCTACCGCCCGCTGCCGGCTCCCGAACCGCTGCCGGGCGACCCGGCCGAACCGGCCCCGCAAGACCCGGCGCCGCAAATCCCGGCCCCGGGCGACGCCGAGCCGGAGCCGCCCGCGCTTGAGGACCCGTTCTCCGAGGCGGAAGGCCCCGTGACGAACGCGATCCCGACGCTGCACGCCGGCCCGGCCGGCGACGGCCCCCGCGTGACCGCCCTGTGGGGGGCCTCCGAATGATCGCCGTCGCCGCCTCGCCCCCCCGCTTCCCGTTCCGCTCCCCGCCGCTCCCGCCGACCGCCCCGGCCGGGGACCTCCGGACGCCCGACATGCCTGCTTCCCTCCCCTCTTCGCTCGCCGGCTCGCCCGCCGGTCGCCTCGCCGGCCGGTTCGCGTTGCTGCTCGCGGTCGTCCTGCTGGCGCCGGGCTGTCAATCGCTCGCCTCGGGGCCGTTCACGGCCTGTGCGATCGACTCGATCCCGGCCCGGCGGCTGCCGCCCGGCGTGCTGGCCCGGCCGAAGGAGGATCTGATCGACACCAGCAAGGCCCGCCTGCGGCAGCGTCCGCAGGAAGTCTACACCCTCGCCGCCGGCGATACGCTGGGCGTGTACATCGAGGGCATCCTCGGCGACGAGGATAGCGTCCCGCCGGTGAACTTCCCGGAGGACGCCAGCATCCCGCCGTCGATCGGCTTCCCGGTGCCGGTGCGGGAGGACGGGACGATCTCCCTGCCGCTGATCGCGCCGGTCTCCGTGACCGGCTCCACCCTCGCCCAGGCGGAGGCGCTGGTCCGTCAGGCCTACATTGAGGGGAACATCCTTAAGCCGGAGGCGCTGTCGAACACCGGCATCATCGTCACCCTGCAGCGGCAGCGCGAGGTGCGGGTGCTGGTGATCCGCGAGGAGGCCGGCGGGGCCCAGAACCCGACCGAGAACGACGCCGGCGGCAAGAGCGGCTCCGGCTACCTCGTCGATCTGAAGGCCGGCGAGAACGATCTGCTGACCGCCCTGTCCGCCACCGGCGGGCTGCCCGGCAACGAAGCGCTGAACGAGGCGATCATCTTCAAGGGCGGGGAGGCCGGCGGCGCCGACTTCGACGCCCGCGTCGCCGCCTTCCGCAGCCGCCCGAACCCCTGCGGCTGCAAGCCGCCGCTGCCGGACCCCTACGGCCCCGGTGCGATCCGCATCCCCCTGCGGTTCTTCCCGGAGGACCCGCCGACCTTCACCGAGGAGGACATCACCCTCGAAGCCGGCGACATCGTCTACGTTCCGGCCCGGGATCGGGAGAAGTACTACACCGGCGGCGTGCTGGGCGGAGGCGAGTTCCTGCTCCCCCGCGACTACGACCTGAACATCCTCCAGGCGATCGCCGCCGCGAAGGGCTCCATCGGCACGTCCGGAAGCGGGCTGAGCGGGCTGAACCTGTTCGGCGGAGGCCGCAACTCCTCCGTGTTCCCGCCCAGCCGGGCGATCGTCATCCGCCAGCTCCCCAACAACTGCGGCGAGATCGTGATCGGGGTCGACCTGAACCGGGCCCTCACCGACCCGCGGGAGCGAATCCTGATTCAGCCGGAAGACGTGATCATCGTGCAGTACACGCTCTGCGAGGAGATCGCGAACACGACCCTCAACCTGCTCCCGGCCCTGCTGTTGCGGGGGGCGCTCTGAACAGGGGGGGTGAAGCGGGTGAGCCGCCCTCTTGAAGAGGGCGGCTCACCGACGGGGCTTGCTCAGCCGTCGTCCCGTTTCTTGTAGCCGCCGCCGCCGGAGGAGTAACCGCCCCCGCCGCCGGAATACCCGCCGCCGCCGCCCTGGTAGCCGCCTCCGCCGCCGGAGTACCCGCCGCCGGAGTACCCGCCGCCGGAGTCGCCGCCGGAATCCCCGCCTTTGTAGCCGCCGCCGCCGCTGCTCCCGCCGCCCTTGTACCCGCCGCCCCCGCCGCTGCCGCCGCCCTTATAGCCGCCGCCGCTGGACTTGAAGCCGCCAGCCTTTTTGAAGGGGGGCCGATCGGCGAAGGGGGCCTTCGGCTTGGGTTCGTCGAGGCGGCGCTTCAGGCCGTTGGGCTCCTCGCCGGCGACGCGGCTGACGGCGACGTGCACCTCGCGGATGAAGTCCGCCAACCGGCTCGGCTCCATCTCCCCCGCCGGGCCGTTGAGATACGCTGCGACGAGGTTCACGGTGCTGTCGAGCACCGGGTTGCCGGTGTCCTGGAACGGGCGGGGGGTTTTCATCGCAGTGAGCGGGCGCGGGAACGAACGGGCGCGAAACGAACGAGGGGCGATTGACGACAACCGCGGGGCGGATACGCAAACCGCCCCCGGACGGCGAACCGTCCGGGGGCGGCGCTGTGGGCACGGGAGCGAGGCCGACGGGACTTGAACCCGCAACCCCCGGATCGACAGTCCGGTACTCTAACCAATTGAGCTACGGCCCCGTGTGCGACCGGTGGGTTCTCATCGAACCCGACGGTCCCCCGCCGGACACTTGCCGGCGGTGCCGGGTTCGCGTCAGCGGGGCGGTGAGTCTACCGAGGGTCGGCAGATCGTCAACCGACCGACGAGCGAATCCTGCGGACCGTTTCGGGAACCGGTCGGGGAGCCGCCGTTCGTCGGGAGAGTCTCGCTATCCTGCACCGGTGACGCGTTCCGCTCCCCTCCCGCATTCCGCGGCGTCGTGCGCCGCCGCGCTGCTTTTCCTCGCCGGTTCGTTCGGCGCCGCCGGGCTGACCGGGTGCACCGGCGAACCGCCGCCGCCGCCCGTCGCGGACGTCCCGGCCCCGTGGACCCCGCCGGCCGCGGACCTCGCGGAGCCGGCGCCGCGGCCCGACCCGGTCGTGTTCCCTCCCGTCGAGGAGCCCGACGGGGCGGCGGCCCCGTTCCCGGTCGCCCGACCGCGGGACCGGGAGCCGCCGCTGCCGTCGAACGAACGCCTCGCCGCCTTCGGCCTGACCCGGATCGACGGCGACCGGCTGACGGTCGTCACCGATCGCCCCGAACACGGCGAAGACCTGCCCGGCCTGATCGACGCCGCCTGGCCGGCGTGGGTCGATTACTTCGGGGAGCCGCCCCCCCGACGGGACGGCGAGCCCGACGGCCCGCTGATGATCGCGTTCCTGATGGAGGAGCCGGACCGGTTTCGCTCCGCCGGCCTGTTCCCGGACGACCTGCCCCCCTTCCTCACCGGCCGGCAGCGGGGCCGCCGGTTCTGGATGTACGACGTGGAGGAGGACTACTTTCGCAGAGCCCTCACGCTGCACGAGGCGACGCACGTGGTCATGGGCCTGCACGTCGACCGCCGCGACGCCGGGCCGCTGTGGTATCTCGAAGGCATGGCCGAGCGGTTCGGGGCTCACCGGCTCGCACCGGACGGCACGCTGACAGTGCGGGTCGTCCCCGGCGAGGAGGCTGCGGTCGGCGGGTGGAACCGTATCGAACGGGTGCGGGCGGACGCGGCCGCGGGGGCTGTCCCCTCTCTCCGGGAGATCGCGAACCTGTCCGACGCGGACTTCCTCGACGGCGAACGGGCCTACGCCTGGGCGTGGGCGCTGGCCGCGTTCCTCGACGGTCATCCGGCCTACGCCGAGACGTTCCGGACGCTCGCCGAACCGGGCCGGCGGGGCGATCTGTCGGCGTTCGACCCGGTCCGGCGGCAGCTCGAAGCGGAGTGGCCGGCGTTCGTGACGGAACTTGTCCCAAACTACGACGTGGCGGCGAACGCGGCGCGCTTCGCTCCGCCGCCGCCCGGACCGGTGGAGGTCGCGGCCGACGCCGGCTGGCAGCACGCCGGCGTGCGGGTGCAGCGGGGGGACCGCGTGCGGGTCTCCGCCGAGGGCCGGTTCACCCTCGCCGATCAGCCGAAGCCGTGGGAGAGCACGGCGGACGGGGTCAGCATCGACTACCACCGCGGCCGGCGGATCGGCGAATTGCAGGCGGCCGTGCTGGCGGACGCCCCCGCCCCGCCGGTCGGGCTGGCGGAGCCGATCCCGGTGGGGGCCGACGGCGTCGTCGTCGCCCCGCGGGCCGGAACCCTGTACCTTCGGATCAACGACCGCCCGGACCGCCGCGCCGACAATCGCGGCGGCGTCTCGGCGGTCGTCGAACCCGACTGACCCCCGCTTCCGCTTCGCCCCCGCCCCTGTTTCATGCCGCTGAACGTCTACGGTATCGGTAACGCCCTCGTCGACGTGCAGGCGCGGGTGCCGGACGAACTGCTGGCCCGCGTGGGCTACGACAAGGGGGTGATGACGCTGGTGGACGACAGCGTGCAGATCCGCGTGCTGTCGGAACTGGGCGAGATCGACACCTTCCGCTGCGCCGGGGGCAGCGCCGCGAACACGATCCTCGGCGTCCAGCAGTTCGGCGGCACGGCCGCGTACGCCGGCAAGACGGCGGCGGACGAACTGGGCGAGTTCTTCCTGAAGGACATGCGGGAGGCCGGCGTCGTCATTGAGGTGCCCCCCGCCCCGGAGGGCCACACCGGCACCTGCGTGGTGCTGATCACCGAGGACGCCGAGCGAACGATGCTCACCCACCTGGGCGTCTCCGCCGAGTTGGGAGAGGAGGACGTGGTCAACCGCGACCTGGACTCGGCGGAGTGGGTGTACGTCGAGGGCTACCTGTTCGGCACGCCGGAGAACCAGGCCGCGGCCCGGGCGGCGATTCGCGAGGCGAAGCAGGCCGGGGTGAAGGTCGCCCTGACGGTCTCCGACCCGTTCCTCGTCAACGCCTTCAAGGCGGACTTCCTGGAGCTGATCGGCGGCCCGGTCGACCTGCTCTTCTGCAACCTCGAAGAGGCCCGCGGTCTGACGGGCAAGGAATCGGCCCGCGACTGCGCCGACGCCCTCGCCGCCTACGGGCCGCGGGTGGCCCTCACGATGGGCAAGGAGGGCTCGCTGCTGGTCGACCCGCTGGGGCTGGACCACGTGCCCGGCGTGCCGGTGAAGGCGATCGACACGACCGGGGCCGGCGACATGTACGCCGCCGGGGTGCTGTACGGGATCACCAACGGCCTGGAATGGGAGCAGGCCGGCCGGCTGGGTTCGCTGGCCGCGGCGAAGGTCGTCAGCCAAATGGGCGCCCGCCTCTCCGAGCCGATCCCGCAGAGCGAAATCGATAGGGCGATCAAGCTGTGAGTCCCCAACTCGCCGCGATCGTCCCGCCCGCGGGCGTGCGGGACGCCGGTTCCTGTTCGACCTGGGCCGGCGCCAGCCGCTGATCGGCGACGCGGATTCGCCGCCCCAATCCCCGTGGACCCTTGTCGCGTTCCCCACGGCCTCCGCGGCCCCGGGGGGTCAGGCGGGCCGCCGTCACTTCGGCGGCAGACGCTTCTCGTCCCGGCCCAGCTTTTTCGAAACGGCGGCCGCGGCCAGTGCGACGACGCCGAGGGCCAACGCGACCACGCCGGGCACGGGATTGCCGTCGCCGAGCAGAGCGCCGGCGAGCACGATCACTCCCAGCACGGACGCGGCGATACCGAGGGTCAGGGCGACGTTGAAGGGGTTCATCCCGACAGCGTGGCGCAGTGCGGCGGCGGGAACGACGGCGATCGCCCGGGTCCGCCCCCGGGGTGCGCCCCCGGGTTCTGCCGCCGGGGGATTGTCGCGGCCCCCGCGTCCGAGCGGCCGCTCAAACCTCGGGCGGGCCGTCGCCGCGTCGCTCCCGCGCGGCCCGCCGCTGTGCGGCGAACTCCTCCCGCCCCGAACGGCGTTTGTCCGGCGGGAGGGCGCGGGAGAGGGCGTACAGCGAGGTCCCGACCGAAAACACCGCCCCCGCCGCGGCGGCGAGCCGGAACGCGCCCGCGGCCACGCTCACCAGAACCCCAAGTCCGCCGAGGACGGCGAGCAGGAGGCCGAGGTCGTGGGCGAGCAGAACCGGCCGCACCTCACCCGCCGAACTGGCTGGGGTCGCCGAACAGGCCGCCGGCGTTTTTGCCGCCGGTGCCGCCCTTCAGCGGGCCCTTCCGCTGCCGCTCGTAAGCGGGCAGTTCGGGCTCCTCGTCCTCCTTTTTCTTCCGCCCGCCGCGCGGCGCCGCGGAGGCCGGCTTGTCCTTCAGGGCCTTCAGCGAGAGCGAGACCCGTTTGCGGTTCGGCTCGACGGTGAGGACCTTCACCTCAACCTCCTCGTTGACCCGCACCACGTCGGAGACCCGGCTGACCCGCTTGTGGTCCAACTCGGAGATGTGGATCAGGCCCTCGACGCCCTCCTCGATTTCGACGAACGCGCCGAACTCCGTGCAGCGGGTGACCTTGCCCTTCAGCGTGCTGCCGACGGGATAGCTTTCCTCGAGCTGCTGCCAGGGGTCCTTCTCGAGCTGCTTCATGCCGAGCCCGACCTTGCGGCTCTCGGGGTCGACCTTCAGCACCTTGACCTGGATCTTCTGCCCGTCGTTCAGCACGTCGGACGGGTGGCCGATGCGGTTGTGGCTGATCTCGCCGATGTGCAGGAAGCCGTCCACCCCGCCGATATCGACGAAGGCGCCGTAGGGCTTCATCGCCCGGACGATGCCGTCGCGGACGTCGCCCACCTTGAGGGTGTCCCACAGTTCCTTCTCGAGCCCCTTCCGCTCCTCTTTGAGGACGGCGGCCCGGGAGAGGACGAGGTTCTTCTTCTCCGGCTTGACCTCGATCACGCGGGCCTGGAGCCGCTGGCCGACGAACTGGCCCATGTCGGAGACGAAGCCGATATCGATCTGGCTGGCGGGCATGAAGCCGCGCAGCTGTCCGACCTGCACCTGCAGGCCGCCCTTGTTGGTGCCGGTCACGCTGCACTCGACCGTCTGGCCGACGTTCACGCTGTCCCAGTCGCCGGTGACCTTGCGGCGGCCGCGGGGGCTGCTGAGGTGGATCAGGCCGTTCTCGGTGTCGACGCGATCGACGAAGAAGGCGCCGCTGAAGCCCTCCGGCGGGCCGTTGCCGTCCGGATAGTCGGTGCGGGGGATAATCCCCTGCAGGCGGCTGGTCTCCAGATTGACGAAGATGTCGCTGTCGGTTTTGGAGTCCACCTTGCCCATCAGCTTGGTGCCGGGCTCGATGTTCTCCTCGTCGCCGATCTGCGGGGCCGGGGTGGCGGCTTCGTCGCCGCCGATCGGCTGGCCGGGGCCCTTGCCGGTGGCGGGGTCGGTCCCGGAAACGTCCGGGCCGCCGGCGCCGGACTTCTTGGCGCCCGTGTTCATCTGCAGGGAGAGGGCGTCGTCGCTCATCCCGGCGGCGAGTTCCTCCTCGAAGCTCTTGTCGAGCTCCGCCGACTTCGGGATCGCAATGCCCTGCGAGCGGGCCGGCGGGGCCGGGGCGGCCTTCGCGGCGGGCTCGGCCGGGGTCTCGGCCTTCACGAGGTCCTCGCCGCCCAGTTCGCCCTCCTTGGGGACGTGGGGGACGTTCGGCTCCGGGGCGGCGGGCTTGGTTTCGCCGCTGTCGGCGGTGCCCTTCATGCGGGCGGCCAGCGGGGCGGTGGAGGCCGTCGCGGGGGCGGGCGTCTCCTCCTCGACCTTCGGCGGCTCCGCGTCTTCGGCGGTCGCCTTCTCCTCGTCGCCGCCCTCCTTGGTGGCCTTGTCCGTATCGTCGCCGGAGAGGGCGTTGGCGACGGCGGCGACCGCGGCCCCGGCGGCGGCCGTCGCGGCGGTGGCGGCGGCGGCGATGCCGACCTTCGCCGTCGTGCTGAGCCCCTCAGACTCCTGCTCGCCGGTGTGGGTCACGGCCTCCGCGGCGGCTTCCAACTGACCGGGCGCCGGGGCGACGCCCTCGGGGGCCGGAGTCCCGGGAGCCGCCGCCGCAGGCGTCGGGGCGGGGGTCGGCAGTTCCTTCGGCGGCTCCGGCGCCGGGGCGGAGACGCCGGTGTGCTCGACCGTATCGGCGGCGGCGGCCTGCTGCGGCGTGGCCGTCGGAGCCGGGGGAACCGTCGGCGTGGGGCCGGACGGCGCCGCGGCGCCGGGGCTCGCGGGACCGGAGGGAGAAGAAGAGGTCGGCCCGGGCGGGGGCGTGGGCTCGAACTTCTCCGGCGGGGTGGGTCCGGAGGCCGCCGGGGCGGAATCGAGCGGGTTGGTCGAAGGGTCGGGGGTCATCGCCGGCCGGTCCTGTTCTCGTCGTCGCCGACCCCGCCGACCCGTTCGGCTTCCGGAATGGGAGGCCGGGCGGCGAGGCCCTACTGTGTACGCATGAAACGGGGCGCCCCACCAGGGCGGGCACCTCCGTGATTGCGCGCGACGATACGCCCTGCGGCCCGCAATCTCCACCGACCGAGCCGTTGGGGTTGCGTCCGCGAGAAAATGCGCGACGCTCACGACCGCACCGTTTTCCCCGTCGTCACCGATCCGTCCCCTTTCCCCCGGTTCCGGTCCCTGCCGCGGCGGTCCGTCCCGCCGCCGGTCGCCGGTTCGCCCCGTCGGAATCCCGCCGTGCCCGCAGAACGCGACCCCGCCGACCGGCCGGAACTCCCGCCGGAGCACCCCGCCCTGCTGGCGCCCTCGGCCGGGCGGCTGATCGTCGTCGATCTGCAGGCCAAACTCCTGCCGCACATTGAGGACGGCGCCCGCGTCGCGGGGCGGGCGACGCTACTGATCCGCGGGGCGCGGGCCCTCGGCGTGGAGGTGCGGGCCACGGAGCAGGCCCCCGACAAGCTCGGCCCCACCGTGGAGCCCGTCGCCGGGGCGCTGGCGGAGGCGAGCACCGAGCCCGCCGCCAAAACTACCTTCGGGGCGGCCGCGGCGGTGAAGCTCACGGAGGCGATCAGCGATCGTCGGCATCAGGCGGTGCTCTGCGGGGTCGAAACGCACGTCTGCGTCGCCCAGACGGCGCTGGAACTCATGAGCGCCGGCTACGCCGTGCACGTCGCCGCGGACGCCTGCGGGAGCCGGCGGACGCGGGATCACGAGATCGCCCTCGCCCGGCTGACCGCCGAGGGCGCCACCGTGACCAGCGCGGAGGCCGTGCTGTTCGAGTGGTGCCGCTCCGCCAAGCACCCGGCGTTCGCCGCGCTCCGCGACCTGGTGAAGACGGCGTGACGGCTCCCCCGCGGCCCGGCCGCCCCTTCGACCCGAAGACGGACCTCGCCCAGTTCGCCCGGGGCGTGCTGATGGGCGCCGCGGACACCGTCCCGGGCGTCTCCGGCGGGACGGTCGCGCTGGTGCTGGGCATCTACGCCCGATTGGTGACGGCGGTAAGCCGGGTGGACGGACACCTCTTCTCCCTGCTGCGGCGGGGGCGGCTGGCGGAGGTGTGGACCTACCTCGATTGCCGGTTCCTGTGCTGGCTGCTGGCGGGGATCGGCGCCGGGGCGGTGACGTTGGCCAGCGTCACCCGCACCGCCATGGAGACGCAATACGCCCTGACCTTCGCCTTATTCACCGGCCTAATCGCCGGCAGCGTGCTGCTGGTCGCCCGGCTGGTGGGCGAGACGGGACGCACGATCACCGGGTGGACGCCGGGGCGGGTCGTCCTGCTGCTCGCCGCGGCGGCGGGGGCCTACCTGATCGTCGGGCTGGACGCCCTGGAGAACCCGCCGCTCGGGCCTGCGTACCTGTTCGCCTGCGGGGCGATCGGGATTTGCGCGATGATCCTGCCGGGCATCAGCGGGGCATTTCTGCTGTTGGTCCTGGGGGCGTATCACCACGTCAGCGGGTGGGCGAAACGACTGACGGCGGGGGACGTGGACGCGACGATGCTGATCGAGGGCGTCTGTTTCGGGCTGGGGATGGTCCTCGGGCTGGCGCTGTTCTCGAAGCTGCTCCGCTGGCTGCTGGCGACGCACGGGCCGGCTACGCTGGCGGCGCTGACGGGGGCGATGCTCGGCTCGCTGCGGCGACTGTGGCCGTTCGTGGAGCCGCGGCCGGAGGGGGTGTCGTTCAAGGAGTGGCGGCCGGAACCGTACCTCCCCTCCCCCGCCGACCCGCAGACGTGGTGGGCCCTACTGGCCGCCGCGCTCGGGTTCGCGATCGTGCTGGGTCTCGACTGGCTGGGCCGGGAGCGGGCCGAGGAACCCGGCGAACCCACGATGGCCGAGGACGTCCAGACGGATCGCGTGCGGACGGATCGCGTGTCGGGGAGCCGTCCTCTTGAAGAGGACGGCTAACGCCCGTGTTCGACTGGCTCCCGGTGTCCGGCTGGCTGGCCGCGGTCCTGACCGTGGACGGCTATCTGCTCACGCTGGTCCTCGTGCGATGGGTGTTGCTGCTCAAAAAAGACAGTCCGGCCAGCACGGTCGCCTGGATCATGGCGATCGTGCTGGTGCCCTACCTCGGCGGTCTGCTGTTCCTCGTGTTCGGGGTGAACCGGGTGAACCGCCGGGCGGAGTTGAAGGCGATCGGCGACGCCCGCATCGACGCCGTCACCCCGTCGCTGAACGAGTATCGCGTGTTCCCGTCGGAGTCGACGCAGGAGCCGGACCGCACCCTGATGCGGCTGCAAACCGCCGTCGGCCGCTTCCCGGCGGTGGGCGGGAACCGGGTCGAGGTGCTGGACGACACCAACCGCACCCTCGGGCTGATCCGGCGGGAGATCGAGGCGGCGACCTCTTCGATTCATCTCGAGTACTACATCTGGAAGCCGGACCGCACCGGCACGGCGCTGCGGGATTTACTGGTCCGGAAGGCCGCGGAGGGGGTGGAGGTGCGGTTCCTGTACGACGGCATCGGGTCGCTGTGGCTGACCCGGCGGTGGCTCCGGCCGCTGCGGGAGGCCGGGGCGAAGGTGGCGTCGTTCCTGCCCGGCGCCAGCTTGCGGGAGCGGTGGAGCCTGAACCTCCGCAACCACCGCAAGATCGTGGTGGTCGACGGCAAGGTGGCCTTCACGGGGGGGATGAACGTCGGCGACGAGTACCTCGGCCTGGCCCGCACCGGCGGCTGGCGGCACTGGTTCGGCAAAGCGGCGAAGGAGCGGCGCCGCTGGTGGCGGGACACCCACCTGCGGGTCGAGGGGCCGGGCGTCCTCCAACTCCAACAGGTGTTCGCGGAGGACTGGTACTTCGCCACCGGGGTCGTGCTGGGCGAGGAGGAGGAGCACGAAGAGCTTTATCCGGAGCCCGTCAGCCGGGGCTCCGCGATCGTGCAGTGCGTGCCCGGCGGGCCGTCCGGGCCGACGCCCGTCGGGGAGCGGTCCGTGCCGCGGGGGCTGCCGAATCTGTTCTTCACCGCGATCACCGGAGCGAGGAAGACGATCGACCTGACGACCGGCTACTTCGTCCCGCCGCTGCCGATCGTGCAGGCGCTCGAGGCGGCGGCGTGGCGGGGCGTGCGGGTGCGACTGCTGGTGCCCGGGGTGGGCGGCAAGCCGTGGACGATCTTCGCCGGCCGCAGCGACTACGACGTGCTCCTGCGGGCCGGTGTGGAGATCCACGAATACGCCGCCGGCACCCTGCACGCCAAAACGCTGACGATCGACGGCACCTGGAGCCTCGTCGGCAGCGCCAACCTCGACGCCCGCAGCTTCTTCCTGAATTTCGAGGTGAACCTCGCCCTGTTCGACGACCGCACCGCCGAACGACTCGTCGAGCGGTTCGACGCCGATCTGAAGAAGGCGACGCGGATCACCCCCGAGAGCCGGGCCGCCCGCGCCCACTGGCGCGTGCTGGCGGAGAACTTTTGCCGGATGTTCGCTCCGGTCTTCTAGGAGACGAGTCGTAACGCCGAGGCCCCGCGGGGCCTCGGCGTTACGCGGGGCGGGGCGTCCCGGCGACCGCGGCCCAGGCGGCGAGGGCGTCGCGAACGGCGGCGACGTCGTGCACCCGCAGCCAGTCGGCCCCCAGCGAGGCGAGCGCGACCGACACGCCGATCGTCCCGGCGGTGCGTTCCTCCACCTCCCGCCCCAGCAGGGCCTTGAGGAACCCCTTGCGGCTGTGCCCGATCAGCGTCGGCCGGCCGAGCTGCTTCAGCGTCGGCACGCCCCGCAGCAGGGCGAGGTTGTGGGCCGCGGTCTTGCCGAAGCCGATGCCGGGGTCGATCAGCACGGCCTCCCGCCGCACCCCGGCCTCCTCCAATTCGTCCAGCCGCACGGCGAGGTGGGCGGAGACCTCCGCCAGCACGTCGTCGTAACGGGGATCGATCTGCATCGTGCGGGGGTTGCCGACCATGTGCATCGCCACGACGCCGCACCCGCGTTGGGCGCACAGCGGCGTCATCGCCGGGTCGTGCAGGAGGCCGGAGACGTCGTTGACCACCCCGGCCCCGGCGTCGAGGGCCGCGGCCGCGACGGCCGCCTTCATGGTGTCGACGGAGATCGGAACCGCCGTCCGCTCCGCCAAGGCTTCGATCACCGGCACGACGCGGCGGAGCTCCTCCTCTTCCCCCACCGGGTCGGCGCCGGGGCGGGTGGACTCGCCGCCGACGTCCAGCATCGCGGCGCCGGCGTCGGCCAGTTCCAGCGCGTGAGCGACGGCGGCGTCGACCGTCGCCCAGCGGCCGCCGTCGGAGAAGCTGTCGGGAGTGACGTTGACGATTCCCATCAGCCGGGGGACGGCCGCGGGGCCGAAGGTCGCCGTCGCCCCGGAGGCGTCGCGGAACGACCACCGGGCGGCGGGCGGAGTCGCGGGGGAAGACATCGCGGGACGCCAGCGAGAGGCGGGAACGGGAGGGGGGAACGGGAGATCGGGCCGAGACCGCCTTCATAGCGCCCGCCGGCCCGTCCCGGGTGCAGGTGGTAGGGGAAACTCGGAGATTGCCGGATGTGTCCGCTCGTCCGGTCGCGGCAGGCGTCGTGGTCGTTGCGAAGGTTTGGGGGGACTGTCAAGGTTAGGCCGTTCGGAACGACGGGGGACGTCTGCTTTCAGCGACGTCGTCTGTGGTTTCGCGGCGCGAGTCTCATCCGACACGGTGCCGTCTCCCCGACTGGGACTCCCGGTCCTGGGTGGGACGAATCCCGCGGCGGTCGCGCCCGCCGTTCGCACCCCCCTCCTGAAGACCCAGATCCGCCTCCCATGATCCGCTTCGCTCTCTTCGCCGGCGCCGCCGCCCTGACCGCGGCTCCGGCCTTCGCCGGCAGCTACGGCAGCTCCTGTAGCTCCTGCGGCAACGCCGCCCCGACCTACGCCGCCCCGAGCTACGGCTACAGCGCCCCGGCCAACCGCTGCGGTTCGACCGGCTACGTCACCCGGACGAGCCACGCCTACAGCGCCCCGTCTTCCTCCTGCGGCACGCCCTGCGGCCAGAGCTACGCCGCCCCGACCAGCGCCTACGGGCAGAGCTACGCCGCCCCGAGCTACGCTTCGTCCAGCTGCTCCCCCTGCGCCACGAGCACCTGCGGCTCCGCGACCGTCGCCTACAGCCAGCCCAGCTACGGCGTCGTGCAGACCTCCGGCACGTGTAACAGCTGCTCCGGCGCGGCGACCTCCTCCTACGCCACCCCCTGCGGTCAGTCCTACGGCGCCAGCTACGGTCAGCCGGTCTACGGTCAGCCCAGCTACGGCCAGCCGGTTTACGGCGCCCCGGCCGTCTCCAACTGCCCGAACTGCGCCACCGGCACCCAGGTGGACGGCACCACCAACTTCGCCCAGCCGTTGCAGCAGGGCGGCGTGATTCAGCCGCAGCCGCTGAACACCACCACCCAGCCGAACGCCCCGGTGCGGAACGCCGCCCCGGTGCAGAACGCCCCGAACGTCGACGTCGACGTCAACGACGCCGGCTCCTCCAACAGCGTCGTGCCGGACGCCACCATCGACGCCGGCCCCGCCACCGAGGCCCCGGAGACCCCGGGCGACATCAGCGGCGACGACGCCTGAGCCCCCCCGTTTCATTGCCCGCCGACCGCTTCCCGGTCGGCCGGTGAAACGCCGACGGACTCGCCCCGCCCGGGGCGGGTCCGTTTTTTCATGTCGAGCCGTCGGCTCGGTGGTTCGGGTCGGGGCGAAAGCGGTATCCTCCCGTTCACCACATCCGTTCGGAGGCTGCGTTGGCACAGACAGGTTCCCCCGCCGCAGACCTGTTCGACGCCCCGCCGGCTGACGGTCCGCCCACGATCGCCGAGGAGGCCGCCGCGGAGGTCGAATCCCTTCGCTCCGAACTGCGGCGCCACAACCGGCTGTACTACGTCGAGGCCAGGCCGGAGATCCCGGACCGGGAGTACGACCGCCTGATGCGGCGGCTGATCGACCTAGAGGAGGCCCACCCGGAGCTGGCCTCCGCGGACAGCCCCAGCCAGCGGGTCGGCGGGGAGCCGATCGAGGGGTTCGTCACCGTCGAGCACCGCACGCCGATGCTCTCGGTGGAGAACGTCTACGACGAGCAGGGGCTCTCCGAATGGGACGCCCGCGTCCGCAAACGCCTGCGGGAACAGGCCGCCGCGGACGCCAAAGCCGCCGGGGCCGAACCGGCCGGGGGCGAAGCGCCGCCCGAGCCGGAGGTCACGTACCTGCTGGAATACAAAATCGACGGCGTGGCCCTCGCCCTGATCTACGAACGCGGCGCCCTGGCCCGGGCCGTCACGCGGGGAGACGGGGCCCGGGGCGACGACGTGACCCACAACGCCCGCACCCTGGGCGGCGTGCCGCTGCGGCTGGACGCCTCCCCGGACGACGTGCCGGAGGAGTGCGAGGTCCGCGGCGAGGCCTACATCCGCAACAGCGACTTCGCCAAGCTGCGGGCCGCCCGCCAGGCCGCCGGGGACGAGGTCTACGCCAACCCCCGCAACCTCACGGCCGGGTCGCTCAAGCTGCTCGACCCGTCGCTGTGCGCCCAGCGGCGACTGCGATTCCTCGGGCACGGCACGGGGTACGTCAGCGGGGGAGACGCCGCCGCGTTCGGCACGCACGGGGCGTTCCTCGACCGGCTGCGGGCCTGGGGCATCGCCCCGACCCCGCAGGTGCGGACGGCGACCGACATGCCCGGCCTCGTCGCCGCGATCGGCGAGATGGTCGAGGCCGTCCCGGAGTTGGACTTCGAAGTCGACGGCATCGTGGTGAAGGTCGATTCGCACGCCCAGCGGGCGACGCTGGGACTGCGGTCGAAGTCCCCGCGGTGGGCCGTCGCCTTCAAGTGGGAGAAATGGGAGGCCGAGACGACGCTGACGGACGTCACCTTCCAGGTGGGCAAAACCGGCCGGGTCACGCCGGTGGCGGCGCTGGAGCCGGTGGAGATCGCCGGCACGACCGTCTCCCGGGCCAGCCTGCACAACCGGGACGAGATCGAACGCCTCGACCTGCGGATCGGCGACCGCGTCGTGATGGAGAAGGCCGGCAAGATCATCCCCCACGTCGTCCGCGTGGAGATGGAGGCCCGCACCGGCGACGAGACGCCGATCCGCTTCCCCGCCGACTGCCCGGTCTGCGGTCACATGCTGGTGCGGGAGGAGGGCGGCGTCGACTTCCGCTGTCCGAACGAACGCTGCCCGGGACGCCTGCGGGGCAGCATCAAGTACTTCGCCAGTCGTAAGGCGATGGACGTGGACGGCCTGGGCGAGAAGCTGATCGACGCCCTGCTGACCAGCGGCCTCGTCACCAGCCTGCCGGACCTCTACCGCCTGAAGGACCGGCGAGAGGAGCTGCTCGCCCTGGAACGGATGGGCGAAACGAGCGTGGACAACCTGCTCGCCGGGATCGAGAAGAGCAAATCGCAGCCGCTCTGGCGGTTGCTGACGAGTTTGAACATCCGGCACGTCGGCAACACGGTCTCGCGGGCGCTGGCGAACGAGTTCGGCACGCTGGACGAGATCATGAAGCACGACGCCGACAGCCTCGCCGCGACGGAGGAGATCGGCGGGGTCATCGCGGCCAGCCTCGCCGCCTGGTTCGCCGACCCGGCCAACCGGGCCACGGTGGAGGAGTTCCGCGCTCTCGGCCTGAACCTGGGCAGCGAGGCGGAGAAAAAGCCGAAGGCCGAGGCGGACGGCCCGCTGGGCGGCAAAAGCGTGGTCGTCACCGGCACGTTGAACCGCTTCAAGCGGGACGAGATCGAAGAATTGATCCGGCAGCACGGCGGCAAGGCGAGCTCCTCCGTCAGCAAACGGACCGACTACCTCGTCGCGGGCGCCCGGGCCGGCTCCAAACTGGCCAAGGCGGAGAAAGCCGGCGTGCCGGTGCTCACGGAAGAGCAGTTCGCGGCGCTCGTCGGCCTGCCCGCGGCGGAGCCGGTCGCCGGGGAAACGGGCGAGGACGGCTGAACCGGCGCCCGGCCCGTCACATTGCCAGGCCGATCAGCCCCAGCGTCCCGGCGTAGAGGACCAGCACGACGCAGGACTCCCACCCGATCGTCGCCGGTCCGCGTTTCTGGCGGTCGAGCAGCCCCAGCAGGAGCACGCCCGCCATCGCGGCGCTGACGGCCAGCAGCAGCGTTTCCCGGTTCGAATGAGCCGTCGCGGCGTGGTAGAGGCTGCCGTCGCGGTAGGCCACGTCGGCGGCGGCGGCGAACAGCGTGTCGAAGCAGTTCCCCCCGATCACCCCGCCCACCGCCAGCGTCAGGGCCCCCCGTCGCACGGCGGCCACCGAGGTGATCAGTTCCGGCAGACTCGTCGCCACCGCGGTGAACAGCGCCCCGGCGACGGTCTGGTTGAAGCCCCACTCCGCCGCCAGCGTAACCGTCGCCCGGGTGACGACCCACCCGGCGACGCCCACCACCGCCGCCGCGGCGAGGAACTCCGCCCAGAGCCGCCGCAGCGACGCGTCGTCGCTCCCCGACTCGTCGACGTCCGGCACTGTCTCGGGGGTCTCCTCCGGCTCCCAGGCGGGATCGTCGCGTGTCGCGGCGATCAACCGCAGTCCGAAGACGTAGGCGACGAACAGGGCCGGCGTGATCGGGTGCACGCCCCACACGGTCACCGCCGGAGCCTGTATCGCGGCGAGGAGGGAAGTCAGCAACACGACCAGCAACGCCGCCTGCACCATATTCGCGGCGCTGGCGGCGGCGTGTTCGAGGTTCGCCTTGCGATAACAGAGGTCCGCGACGGCGAGGAACGCGGTTTGGGCCGCGATGCCGCCGACGGCGTTGGACAGCGCCATTTCGGCCCGTCCGTCCAGCGCCGCGGTCACGCTCGCCACGATGCCCGGCAGGGAGGTCGCCGCGCCCAGCAGGGCCGCCCCGGCGACGGCCTCGCCCAACCCGGTGCGGTCCGCCAGTCGGTCCGCCAACCCCGTCATCCGCGTGCCGACCACCGCGATCGCCGCGGCGCCGGCCAGGAAAACCACGACGGCGATTGTCGGCGACAACGGCGAACCCGGACGGCAACACGAAACGCGACCGACTGCCGCGGCGGACCGGCCACGATACCGGATCGCCGCCGCGGGCGCCGGCCCGTCCGGCCGCGGCCCCGCCCGCCAATCAGCCGCCGGCGTGCTCGAACAGTTCGCCCTGCGGGTCCTGGTCGAACTCCCGGTACAGCAGGCTCGGCTGGATGTCGCGGTTGTGCTGGTACTTGCCGCCCGCGCCGGGGGCCTCGGCGTAGTTCAGCGGCTCGCCCTCGAGGGTGTGATAGAAGATCTGACCGATCTCCACCCCGGCGTAGATTCGCACCGGTTGGACGCAGAACATCTCCAGCGTCCAGAACCCGCAGAAGCCCACGTCGCCGAAGCCGGCCGTGACGTGAATGAACAGCCCCAGCCGCCCCACGCTGCTGCGGCCCTCCAGCATCGGCACGAGGTTCCGCGTCTCCGTCCGCTCCGCCGTGCGGGCCAGATAGAGCCGGTGCGGGTAGAGCGTCAGCCCCTCCTCGGGAATGCGGTGCCGCGTGAACCGGGCCGGCTTCGCCATGTCCAGTTCGAGGTCGCTGTAGACCAGCAACTCGTCGTGCAGACTGAGGTTGTAGCTGTTCGGGTTCAGCCGCGCCGGGTCGTAGGGATCGATGACGATGTCCCCGCGCTGCCGCCGGGCTTCGATCGCGGGGCCGGTGAGGATCAAGTCGGGGGAGGAGGAAGGGGTGAGGGGGAAGGAGGAGTCCTGTCGGCGTGAAGCGGCCGGTTCGTCCACTCCTCCCCCCTCACTCCTCATCTCTCCCCCGTTTTTCCCACCCCCACCCGCGGGCAGACGCTGCGCAGGGCGCACTCCTCGCACCGCGGCTTGCGGGCGTCGCAGACGCTCCGGCCGTGCAGGATCAGGCGGTGGGAAAAGCTGACCCAGCGGGACTTCGGCAACAGTTCGCAGAGGTCCCGCTCCGCCTTCACGGCGTCTTTCTCCTCGGTGAAGGCCAGCCGACGGCTGATCCGGCCGACGTGGGTATCCACCACCACGCCCTCCGCGATGCCGAAGCAGACGCCCAGCACCACGTTCGCCGTCTTCCGCCCCACCCCCGGCAGCGTGACGAGGTCCTCCAACCGCCGCGGCACCTCCCCGCCGTGCCGCTCCACCAGGGCCGTCGCCATCCCGACCAGGTTCTTCGCCTTGGAGCGGAAGAACCCGCAGCTTTGCACCAGCGTTTCGACCTCTCGCACGTCCGCGTCGGCCAGGGCGGCGGCGTCGGGGAAGCGGGCGAACAGGGCCGGCGTCGTCTGGTTGACCCGGGCGTCGGTGCACTGGGCCGACAGGATCGTGGCCGCCAGCAGTTGGAAGGGGGAATCGTGGTGCAGGGCGCATTCCGCGACCGGGTACGCCGCTTTCAACCGGCGAAGCACGGTGCGGACGCGGCGTTCGGCGGGGGCGTCGGGCTTGGGGGGGGCGGCCATCCCGGCAACCTAGCAACCGGCGCCGGATCGTTCCGAGGGCGGTGTCAGAATCTCTCGGCCGTCTACCCTTCAACGCCCGCCACTCCGACGCGACTGCGATGACGCCCCCCGAACACCCGCCGGACGACGACCCCCGCCCCGGGGACGATCCGTCCGGCCGGGGGCGCGACGACGGGGCCGACGGCGCCGGAGCGGAGGAGGACGACGACTGCGGCGTGCCGGAGCCCGTCGCCCCCCACGCCACCAAGGGGCCGGAGCGGCTGCCCCGCAACTTCAGCGGCAAGGTCCCGCTGTTCCCGCTGCCGGGCTGCGTGTTCTTCCCCCACACGCTGCTCCCCCTGCACATCTTCGAGCCCCGCTACCGGGCGATGACTCGGGACGCCCTCGGCTTGGAGCGGCGGGACGAACCGGGCGAACCGCCCGGCGCGGACCGCCGGGGCGAACGCCTGATCGCCATGGCCCGGCTGCGGGAGGGGTTCGACACCGAACTGCCCCACGGCGAGGAGTTCGTCACCGAGAGCGATCGCCCGCCGATCCACGACACGGTCTGCCTCGGCAAGATCGTCGCGGAGCAGGAATTGCCGGACGGCCGCTTCCACATCGTGCTGCGGGGCGTGGTGCGGGCCGCGGTGAAGAGCGAACGGATCACCGACGCCGGCTACCGCCTCGCCGCCGTCGCCCCCCTGCCCGACCGCTGCGGCGCCCGCCCGGACCTCGACCGCCCCGCCCGCACCAGGCAGATCACCGACGCCTTCGTCGGCCTGTACCCGGACGTCGATCTGCCGGACGTGCTCGCCCGGGCCTTCGGCCGCTGCGTGACCCCGGGGATGGTGTGCGACGTGGTGGCGAGCGTGTTACAGCTCTCCCCGGACGATTCGCAGGAACTGCTGGACCAGACCGACCCCGACGTGCGCACCGACGTCGTCCTCCGCCACCTCCGCCGTCACCTGGTGAAGGCCGGCTTCAAGACCGGTCGCACCGGGCTGGCCGATCCGCAGTGGAACTGAAAGCGGCGACGTGGAGACGGTTTACCTCGACCATGCGGCGACCAGTCTGCCGAAGGCCCCGGGCGTCGCCGAGGCGATGCGGGCGGCGCTGGGCCTCCCCTCCCCCGGCCGCGGCAACGCCCGCCGCGGCGCGGAGTCGGCGGCCCTGCTGACCCGCTGCCGCGGGGCCGTGGCCCGGCTGCTGGGCGTCGGCTCCCCGGAGCGGGTCGTCTTCACCGCCGGCGGGACCGACGCCCTCAACCTCGCCCTGTTCGGCCTGCTGAAGCCGGGCGATCACGCGGTCGTCGGCGTGTTGGAGCACACCTCCGTCACCCGCCCCCTCGCGGCCCTGCGGGCGCGGGGCGTGGCGGTCCACCCCCTCGACTGCACCGAGGACGGTTTCTACCGGCCTGAGGAACTGGAGTCTGTCCTCCGCGACGCCCCGGCCCCGGTGAAGCTCGTCGCCCTCTCGCACGGCTCCAACGTCGCCGGGACGGTCCAGCCGGTGGCGGAGTTGGCCGCTGTTTGCCGGGCCCGCGGCGCCCTGCTCCTGCTCGACGCCTGCCAAACCGCGGGGCACGTGCCGATTGACGTCGACAGTTGGGGCGTGGACCTGCTGGCGACCGGCGGCCACAAGGGGCTGCTCGGTCCTCCGGGCGTCGGCGTGCTGACCGTCGGCGAGCGGGCCGAGCCGCAGCTAAACCCCGCCCGCCTCGGCGGAACCGGGGCCGGCGGGGGCGAGGCGATGCCGCCCGACCTGCCGCACCGCCTGGAACCGGGCACGCCCAACCTGCCCGGAATCGCCGGGTTGCTGGCGGCGGTCGAGTGGATTGAGCGGGAGGGCGTGGACGCGCTGCACGCTCGCTCGGTCGAACGGCTCAGCCAGCTGATCGACCGCCTGACCGCTCTGCCTGGGGTGGGGATTCTCGGCCCGCCGGACGCGAGCCGGCGCTGCGGACTCGTCGCCGTCACGCTGCCGGGATGGGAACCGACGGAGGCCGCCGCCGTGCTGGACGCCAGCTTCGGCGTGGAGTGTCGGGCGGGCCTGCACTGCGCCCCGAGCGCGCACGCCCACTTCGTGACGGGCGGCCGGGGCGGCGCCGTCCGCTTCTCCGTCGGCCCCTTCACCACGCCGGCGGAGGTCGAGGCCGCTGCGGACGCGGTCGCGGCGCTCCTCGCGTGACCAACTCCGGGGCGAAGTCAGGAGCCCCTTGTGGGGAAACTCCCGGCGCGCGTAGAATCGCGCCGGACGGAACACATTCTCAACGGAGTCCAAGGATGGACGCAGCGACGACGGCGACCAGTCTGCCGTGGGGCCCGCGCGGCACGACGCGGTCCGGCGACATCAACCGAAACGGCACGCTGTGCGTGACCGGCGGCGTCCCGCTGCGGGGCCGGGTGCGGGTGGGCGGGTCGAAGAACGCCGCCCTGCCGATGCTCGCCGCGGCCCTGCTGACGGACGGCCCCACCACGCTGCGGCGGGTGCCGGACCTGACCGACACCCGGTTCATGCTCGAGTTGCTCCGCGAACTCGGGGCGACCGTCGAGTCTAGCGACGGCACGGTGCGGGTCGACGCGGCCCGCGTGCGGCCCGACGCGCTGCCGTTCGAACCCAGCCCGGTGCGGGTCGCCGCGATGCGGGGGGCCGTCTGCCTGCTCGGCCCGCTGCTGGCCCGCTGCGCCCTGCACGGCGGCGGGGCCGTGCGGCTGGCGACCGTCGGCGGCTGCGACCTCGGCCCCCGCCCGATCGACCGCCACCTCGCCGCCTTCGAGGCGCTGGGGGCGAACGTCGAGCGCGATCAGGACGGCGTGACGGTCTCCGTGGATCGGCTGAAGGGGGCCGACATCTTCCTCTCCGCTCCCCCGACCCCCGGCCTGCCGCCGTCGCCGACGGTCACCGGCACCATCAACGCCCTGTGCGCCGCCGCGGTCGCCGACGGCGTCTCCGTGTTGAACGGCGCGGCCCGGGAGCCGGAGGTCGTCGCGGTCGGCGAACTGCTGCAGGCCGCCGGCGCCGAAATTGAGGGCCTCGGCACGCGGACGCTCATCGTCACCGGGGTGCGGCGCCTGCGGGGCGTGAGCGGCCGCTGCCCGGCCGCCGTGGTGCCGGGGGACCGCATCGAAGCCGCGACCTGGATGATCGCCGCCGCCGCGACCGGCGGGCGGGTGGTCGTCGACGGCGTGGATCCGTCTGAGGTCGCCGCGGTGGCCGCGGCCCTGCGCGATAGCGGGGCCCGCGTCTCCACCTGCGGGGCCGGCGCCCACCAGTCGGTCCGGGTGGCCTCCTGCGGTCGGCCGACGGCGTTCGAGGTCCGCTCCGCCGCCTTCCCGGGCCTGCCGACGGACGTCCTCCCGCAACTGGCCGCGTTGGCTGCCGTCGCCGAGGGCACCAGCCTGCTGACGGACGACGTCTTCCCGGAACGCAGCGCCCACCTCCGCCGCCTGCCCCGCTTTCACGCCTCCGTGGAACGGGCCGGCGCCACCGCCGTCATCACCGGCGGGGACCTGTACGGCGGCGAGGTGCACGCCCCGGACCTGCGGGCCGCCGCCGCCCTGCTGATCGCCGCCCTCGCCGCCGAGGGAACGAGCCGCATCGGCCGGGCGTCGTTGCTGCTCCGCGGGTACGAACGCCCGGCGGAGAAGTTGCGGGCGTTAGGGGCGACGCTCGGCGAACCCGCCCGGGCGGTGGGGAAACGGCCCGCACGGCGGTCGGGACGCGGCGGGTGGCGGGCGGTCGGGCCGCGGCGGATACTCCGGGGAACTCGCCCCGTCGCCTCGGAGACCCCCGCATGTTCCGCCGCCGTCTGACCGCCTCCGCCGCCGCCCTGCTGGGCCTGGCCGCCCTCGGCCTGCCGGCCGCCGCGTCCGCCCCTCTGCAGGACGACGAGCAGCCGAAGACGGTCGAGGTCGCCGCCGGCGATCTCACCCTCACGGTCCCGGAGAGCTGGAAGAAGGAACCGGCCGCCAACCGCCTGCGGCTGGCCCAGTTCGTCATCCCGGCGCCCGAGGGCGTCGAGGACGAAACCGAACTGACCGTGTTCGGCGGTTTCGGCGGCTCGGACGCGGCGAACCTCCAGCGGTGGGTCGACCAGTTCGTCGCTGAGGGCCGCGAGGTGACGGTGGTCCAGGGCAAGGGCCGCGAGGGCGAATACAAACTGCTGGACGCCAGCGGCACCTGGAACGCCCCGGACGGCCCGCCGATGATGGGCAAAACCGTTCGCAAGCCGGACTCCCGCATGCTCGCCGCGATCGTCGCGGTGCCGGGTCAGGGCAACTATTTCCTGAAAATGGCCGGCCCGGAGAAAACCGTCGCCCCGCAGATCGACGCCTTCCGCGCCAGCTTCGGCGGCGACAAGGCCAGCGAGAAGCCGTTTGAGCTGAAGTGATCCCCCGGCACTCGGCCGGTTCATCCCCAGCCTGAGGGGTCCGTCATCGCCGTCGCCCTGCTGTGCGTCCTCGCCGCGGCCGACCCCGCCGCCCCGCTGCCCACCGCGGCGGAATTGGCCGCCGGGCTGCGGGAGATGCGGCAGAGCCTGCACAGCGTGCGGGTGGAGGTTGCCGAGCGGGAGACCCGTCGAGACGCCCCGGAGGACACGGCCCAATCGTTCGCCCGCTGGTCCGAGATGTTCCTCAGCGGCGATCGGGCGCAGTTCCTCACCCCCGACAGCTACGGACCGCTCCCCCCGCGTCGGAACTGGCTGGCCGGCAAACCGTTCGGTCGCCCGTTGAACGAGAAATCCGTCCGCGACGCCGTGGGGCAGGTCTACTGCCTGCGGCCGCCCGGCGACGGACCTGCGGAGGCCCTGCTCGTCCCCTATCGCTGGATCGGCGGGATTTCGGACGAAATCCCCTACGACATGCACGTCTCGGTGCGGGAGGAGCCCTCACAGTACCCGCGGGCGCTTCCTTGGGCCCCGCCGCTGTTTGCGGGCCGTGGATGGGCGGAGGGATGGCAACACGGGTACCCGGTAGAGACCCCGTACATCTCCCTCGCCTCCTCCGACCCCGCTGATTGGGTCGTGGATCGCCGGGAGGTGAAAGACGGACGGCCCGCAATCCGCGTTTGGGTCCCGCTCTCCGAGCGCCCCCTGGCCCGCGAGTGGCCGGTGGAGGGCGCGACGACTTGGGAGGGACTGCTCGCCTGGTTCACGGACGACTCCCACCACGACCTGTTCCGCGTCGAACACGCCCATCACCTCCGGGCCGAAGACGCCGCCGATGCGGCGCCCGGCCGCTGGACCGGCGATGCGACCGTCTGCCGGCTGTCCGACTTTCGGTCGCTGCCTGACGGCGGGCGGATGCCGTTCGCCGGCACGACGACGGCGTACCGACAACCGCCGGGCGAGTTCCTCGTCTGGGGCGAGTCCGAGGAGGGCGCCCCAGACCATCCGTTGGTCTGGGCGAGTCGGACGAGCGAATGGCGGGTGGAGGCGTTGGAGCCTTTGGACCCGACCGCCGAACTATGGATCGACGCCCCGGAAGGCTCTTACCGCAGCGAAGGCCGGGGCGGTCAAATCGCGGGCGTTTCGCGGCCGTGGTCGTGGCTCGTGCTGATGACCGGCAGCCGGAACGGGCCGTATTGGGCACTCGGTCCGCCGGCGGGGTTGGCGCTCGTTGCCGTCCTCGTCTGGGGGGTGCGGCGACGGCATCCGGCGCGGCGGGGTCGCAACGCGGCCCCCTGACCGCGGCGACCGCCCCCTCACTCGTTCGCCATCTCTTTGCTGCGTTCGACGGCGGCGGCGACGGCGGCGTGCACGGCTCGGCGGAGGCCCGCCTCCTCCAAGGCGGCCACCGCCGTGATCGTCGTGCCGCCGGGGCTGCACACGCGGTCCTTCAGCACCGCCGGGTGGTCGCCGGTCTCCAACACCATCGTCGCGGCCCCGCGGAGCGTGGCGGCGGCGAGGCGCTGGGCCTTCTCCCGCGGCAACCCGGCCCGGACGCCGGCGTCGGCGAGGGCTTCCAGGAACAGGAACCCGTACGCCGGCCCGCTGCCGGAGACGCCCGTCACCGCGTTGAGCAGCGGTTCCGAGACTTCCTCCGCCACGCCGACGCATTCCAGCATCGACTGCACGAAGGCGGCGTCCTCGTCGGTGGCGTGCGTGCCGCGGGTGAACCCCGCCGCCCCGGCGCCGACCAAGGAGGGGGTGTTCGGCATCACCCGCACCACCCGGGCGCCCTCCTCGGCGGCCGCCTCCAGCGTCTCGAGCGTCACCCCCGCGGCGACGCTGACGATCAACGCCTCGGGTTTCCGATCGTCCGCGGTCGCTTGGAGCATCTCCCGCATCTGATAGGGCTTCACCGAGAGCACCAGCACGTCCGAGGCCGCGGCAAGTTCCGCGTTGCCGTCGGCGGAGGCGTCGAGGGTCTTCGCCCCGCCGGTCCCTTCGGCGAAAGCGTCCCGACTGGCGGCGGAGCGGGCGGAGCCGAGCACTCGCTCCGCGGGGGCGAAGCCGCTCTTCACCAGCCCGCCGGCGAGCGCCGTGGCCATTTTGCCGCAGCCGAGAAAGCCGATCGTGGGGTCGTTCGTCATGCCGTGCGGTTCCTTCAGGAAGAGACTTGGGGCGTGTCGTCGCCGATGAGTTCCCGCAGCAGCACGGTCGCGTAGCTGCCGGAGGGGAGGAAGAAGCGGACCCGCAGCCCGCCGCCGTCCTCCTCGGGGACGGTCGTGACGGCGAGGTCCGCGGGCCGCACGAGGTAGGGCCGCCGGGCGCCGGGGGTCAGCTTGGCGAAGCGGCGGAAGGCGTTCTCCGGCAGGGCCGCGGCCTCCCGCACGGCGGCCTCCCGGCGGGCGGGGTCGCCGGCCGGGCGCTTCATCTTGGGGCCGAACAGCGGCCCGGTGACGGCCGTCTCGTCGGCGTCGACCCGGGTTTGCTCCTCGGCAAGGTCCTGCTTCATCGGCAGTTCCGGCACGACGAACAGTCCGCCGCTGCCGCGGACCTGCATCACGTCGCCGGGCAGAACCGTCCCCGCCGAACCGTCCGACAGCCGATCGGTCAGACAGGCGTTGAACAGATCCGACTGGGCCGCCGACAGGGCCAGTCGCACGAGGAACTTGCGGCGCTTCGCCGGCACGTCCCGGTCGGTCTTCTCCCCCCGCAACAGGGCCAGGCCGAGGGCGAGCGTGGAGTTGTTCTTACCGAATCGTTGGTCGCCGAAGGCGTTGGGAAAGCCGACGGCGCTCAGCCGCTCCGCGATCGGCGCTGCCCGCTTGGCGGCGTCCGGCGCGACGCCGCGGAGCCGCACGTCGAAGACGTTGCCGCGGAGATGGCCGGTCTTCAGCTTGTTTGTGTGCCGGCGGGCCTCCAGCACTTCGACGCCCGCGGAGTTCGCCGCGTCCAGCCGGGCCTCCGCGGTCGACGGGACGCTGACCCACTGCTCCGTGACCGCCCGGCGGTCCTTGAGCCCGGCCGTGCCGACGTCCCGTTTGCCGACGCCCAGCGTGCGGGCAAGGTGCGCCGTGAGGGCCTCAGCGCTGACGTCCGTTTTGCGGACCCGCAGGTAGAGATGCGGCCCCTCCCCGCAAGGTTCGTAGGCGGGGACCTCGGAGACCCGGAAGTCGGCCGGCTCCGCCTTCAGGGCCCCGCCGACGCCGGGCAGGTCGCCGTGCAGGCGGGGGACGCGGTGGGGGGCGGGGGCGGCGGTCATGCGGCGGGAAGGTACGGCCGCAACGCCTCCGCCGAAAGCCGCCCGTCGTACAGGGCGCTGGCGACCAGCAGTTCCGAGACCCCCGCCGACTCCGCCGCCCGCACGTCCGCGATCGACCGCACTCCGCCGCCGGTCAGGACCGTCCGTGACGGCCGTTCGGCGAGCAATTCCCGGCAGAGCGGCAACGTCGGCAGCCCCTCGCCCACCCCGACGGCCGCCAGGTCGAGCGCCAGAACCGGCCGGTCCGACCGCCGCACCGCCTCCCACACGCCCTGCGGCCCGAGCAGCCGGTCGCCGCGGAGATCGCAGCCGACCGTCACGTCGGCGGACAGACACTTTCGAAACTCCGCCAGACTCTCGGCGGACTCCGTCGCCACAACAATCCGAGAGTCGGCGGGAGTCAGACCCGAGCCAATGTCTCCCGCGTGTCTTACGCCCGGGTCGAGGAGCAGGTCGAACCCGTCGGCGACGAGGGCGTGCCACAGGGCGGCGTTCGCCCGGCTTGAAGCGGGGCCGCCGTGGGCGATCGCGTCGAGGTCGGCCAGATAGACGGCGTTCGTCCCCCACCGCTCCCGCACCTGGCGGGCGAGCGTCAGCGGGTCCGCGGCCGGCGAGAGCGGGGAGCGGAACGGGCGGTAGTCCGCCCGGTTCCCGCCGACGGCTCGCACCGCGAGCCCGTGCTGCACGTCGATGACGGGGCGGAGCCTCACCGCGGCCGACGGGGCCGGCGGGGGAGGAGCGAAGCGTTCATCGCGCTCAGGGGGAAAAGACGGCGGCCGGCGGGGGGCGGTCCGGGTACAACGGGGCGCCGTCCCTTCCGGAAGACGTCCGCATGCCCGCCGCCGCGACCCTCGCCGCCCGATACGCGGACTGGCCTGGATGGGCGAAAGCGAGCGTGCGGCTGCTCGTCATCCTACTGCTGACGTATCTGCTCGTCGCGGCGGCCCTGTTCGTCCTGCAACGGCGAATGATCTACCCCGCCGGCCGCAGCGACGTCCGACTGACGGCCGCGGATTTCGCCGGCGGCCGCGACCTGCGGGACGTGACCGCGACGACCGCCGACGGCCTCACGCTACACGGCTGGCTGGCCCGGGCGCCCGGCGGTCC